>JADGDH010000169.1 GCA_016745015.1 Colwellia sp. | reverse complement strand
AAACGTCAATTAGATAAACGTGATACAGCTTACGATCCTTCAGAGTTGCGTTTATCACGATTACGCCATAATTATAAATTACCCGATCACCACGGACATGATGCACTTAATGACGCTATTGCCACTGCAGAACTATTACTTGCCCAAATCAATAGCAAACCCAAAGCAGATAAAATACAACTAAAAGATTTAATACTATAAATAATTGACACTAAATTGAGAAATAAAGAACTTATAGGTCTTTCTCTTTTATTCACTTAAGTTACAATCAAATGATATATCAATAAAGTATCAATAAAAACTCTATACAAGTAACTAAAAGGCACCTATGAACTCTCTTCTCACCCTAGGAAGTACTGGTACACCACTGACTATTCTAGAAAAAACTGCTTACCCACAATGGCTAACAGCACAAAGTCAGTGTAGTCAAAATTGGTTACAACAAACGAACTATAACGGTAATGGTTTAGCGATATTGCCGAACTTCTCAAAAGATAATCAAGGTGAAATTAATCAAGCTGTTTTTGTGGTATCTGATGCTAGTCATTATTTTGCTTGTGGTGATTTGATCACTCAACTGCCGCCAGGTCAATACAAACTCAAAGCTGCAGCAGAACATCAACATGCTATATGTTTTGCTTGGTTAATAGGCGCTTATGAGTTTTCCGCTTATAAGACTCAAGCCAATGACGCTAAAACTAATGAAAAAACTCTACCTAGCCTAGTCGTGAATGATCAAACATTAATTGATAGCGCTATCAAGTATGTTTTAGCAACAACCCTAGTAAGAGACTTAGTAAATACTCCTGCAGCCGATATGATGCCTAAAGATCTTGGTAATACAGCTCAAGAGTTGGCAGATATTTTTGGTGGCAACTTATCACAAATTATTGGTAGTGAATTACTTAAGCATAATTACCCAACTATTCATGCGGTAGGCAGAGCAAGTATCAACCAACCTCGCCTTATTGATTTAACTTGGGGAGATACAAACCATCCACGAATCACCTTAGTAGGAAAAGGTGTTTGTTTTGATAGCGGTGGTTTAGATTTAAAGCCAGCTGCTGGCATGCGAAATATGAAAAAAGATATGGGAGGATCTGCACATGTACTCGGTTTAGCACGTTTAATTATGTCTCATAATCTCCCCGTTAACTTACGCGTATTAATTCCAGCGGTTGAAAATGCTGTTTCTAATAATGCCATGCGCCCTGGTGATGTTATAACCACTCGTAAAGGGCTAACCGTTGAAATTGACAATACTGATGCCGAGGGCCGTTTAGTATTATGCGATGCATTAGCAGAAGCGGATAATGATAAGCCCGAATTAATCATAGATTTTGCCACTTTAACGGGTGCCATGCGTGTAGCTTTAGGTACAGAGCTACCTGGATTTTTCTCAACGAATGATGAAGTCGCTGCAAGTATAACTGAAGCAGGTAGTAAAATCAGCGACCCAGTTTGGCGTATGCCTTTGTACCAGCCTTACACTGACTTATTTAAGAGTAATATTGCCGACATGACTAATTGTTCTGCTGGCCCTTTTGGTGGCGCAATTACGGCTGCTTTATATTTAGAAAAGTTTATTAGCAAAGAAGCTGACTGGGTACACTTTGATGTGATGGCCTTTAATGTTCGTGCCTTATCTGGTCGTCCTTTAGGAGGTGAAGCCTTTGGTATTCGTGCCGTGTTTAACTACCTACAAGCAAGGTTTAAATAACTTTTAACAATATGAATACCTTTACTACTATCACCGATACTATTGGCAGAGAAATTATTAATGCTGCCAAACAAGTTAACTTACCTGCTAATACTACAGTGTTTTATCAAGGGGCTGCTTGCGAGAATTTTCTACTCGTCACTGAAGGTGTGGTGAAAGTATTTACTCGGGCAGAGAATGGTCGTGAAATAGTACTTTATCGTGTAAGAAAAGGTCAATCATGCACATTAACTATGACCTGTTTGTTGTCTAAAGATCATTACCCAGCAGAAGGAATCACTGAACAAGCCACCTCAGCTCTAACCATACCATTATCTGACTTTAATCGAGGTTTAGCACTATCAAAAAACTTTAGAGAATATGTATTTAACGGTTATTCAAAGCATTTGTCTGATGTAATAACGCTTGTAGGAGAAGTAAGCTTTAATCGTATAGATATCCGCTTAGCCAAAAAACTTATTTGTTTAATTCACAATGACAACACCCTAACAATTACTCATCAAGCATTAGCGATAGAATTAGGAACTGCTCGTGAAGTAATAAGTCGCCAGTTAAAGGTATTTGAAGAAAACAATTGGTTAAGTTTAAGCCGTGGTAATATAAAAGTTAATAATATTAGTGCGCTAAAAGCACTGGCTGATACTCCGCTTATTTAAAGCAATTTGGTTATTCATATCAATTCTATTACTTTCTCCTAAGCTATGTGACTTTATCACTGTCATTGTGTTCATTTATCATTAAATTACCTTAGAACTATAATTTTTAGGAGAATTTAAATGAAAAATGTTGGTGGTATAGACAAAATTTTACGTATATTAGTAGGCATTATTGTACTTAGCCTAGTATTTATTGGCCCACAAACACCTTGGGGGTGGATTGGCTTAGTCCCTTTATTGACGGGTTTAGTTGGCTTTTGTCCACTTTATAAAATAATAGGTTTAAGCACTTGTTCGTCGCAACGATAAAAATCTATTTTTTACTTGTAGCATTTGTATAGGGTGAGGCTTATACCTCATCCCTATCACAAAATTGTATGCTCTGATCTGTTGATCTACAACTTTTTAATAAACTAAAGTATTATTGCCTAACGCTATTATTCTATTAATCTACTATGCTTATAAAAATATACCCATGATACTTCAGCTTTAAAAAGGTAAATGTAATGGATAATAAAAATAATAAATTAATACCTACCCTATTTTTAGCAATAATTAGCGCAATGCTTATTGCTATTTTACACTATTTTAGCGCCAACATGTTTTCCTCATTATTGGTATCAACAATAAGCGTGGCAAGCATAAGCTTTTTATTAATATTTTTTATCGCGAAACGAAAACAACCTGATATAAGCGCTAATTTAATAGAAACACCACAACAATATTCAAATCACATTACTAGTATTGGTGAACAAATTGCTGCTAAAGCGAGTGAACTTGCGATTAACTCAGCTGAAATTAGTTTTTTTCTAACACAATTAAGTAATGCGATTGAAAAATCAAGTGGTGATGTTGATAGGCTAGCCACAGCAGCCGAACAAATGTCAATGAATGGTAAGCAAATTAACGATAATGCAGAACTAGCTTCACAACAAACAAATCAAGCAATGACGGCTAGCTCATCTAGCTCACAACAATTACATGATAATATTACCGTTGTTAATTTACTTAATGACTCGGTTAACAATGCTGCAAATAAAATTCAATCTCTTGAGAAAAAAGCGTCCGAAATACAAAGTATTACTGACGTTATTGATGGTATTTCATCTCAAACAAATTTACTGGCATTAAATGCCGCGATTGAAGCAGCTAGAGCAGGCGAACAAGGACGAGGGTTTGCTGTTGTTGCTGATGAAGTAAGAGCTTTAGCTGCAAAAACTGCTGATGCCACCAAGCAAATAGGCGAAATGTTAAATCAAATAGGTAAGGAGACAGGCGAAACTACTTCAGTGATGACTACAATAGTGCAGCAGACTGATAGCGTAGTAAGTACCATGACAAATTTATCACAATCATTTACTGATATTGATAATTTAATGGCAGACTCATCGGCTGCCAGCAATCAAATTAGTCATGCACTACAAGAGCAAGATTTAGCCGCGGCTGAAATATCAACATCAATTGTTAGTTTACATGATTTTCTTGTTGATAAGAGTAGTGAAACTAAAAATGTCTCTACACAAGCACAAACATTGTCTGATAGTACTGAATCTATCTTTGTGCATCTGTCAGAATTTGATGGTAATACGCTAATTAATAATATGTGTAAACAAGCAGAGTTAGCGGCAAAAAAAATCAGTGAGCTTTTTGAACAAAGCATAAGTACTAACAAAATATCACAACAACAATTATTTGATTTCAATTATAAACCGTTAGGTGATAGTGAACCTGCAAAATTCACCTCGGGTTTTGATAACTTTACTGATAAAAATTTACCACAAATACAAGAACCGTTATTACAAGAATTCAGTGAAATGATTTATGCTGGCGCAGTAGATATTAACGGCTACTTTCCTACTCATAATAAATGTTTTTCTAAACCATTAACGGGCAACCCTGAAATTGACGTAGTCAACAATCGCACCAAACGCCTATTTAACGACCCTACTGGTATTCGTTGTGGCCAACATACTGAAAAATTTTTATTACAAACTTACAAGCGTGATACAGGCGAAATAATGCATGATGTATCAGCGCCTATTTTTGTAAATGGTAAGCATTGGGGTGGTTTTAGAATTGGCTTTAAAGCAAAATAATTCATTAAATTCCACAACCTAGACTAAAGTCTAACACCAAATACAAGTATTTTAGACTTAGGTCTAATTCCTTTAGTCGTGCTTTAAATTTACCTTAATACCTGAACAAAAATTCAACATCATTTGATCAAATAGTCAGAAGGATGTTACCTAAAAGCAAAAAAAGAGACGATGAGCTCAGTTTTACGATAAAGAAACAAAATAACACTACAAATAAAACAACTGCCTTAGGCAGAAAAAATGGGGATACAAAATGTTTAAATTTCAAAAAAGTAAATTGTTAGTCGCCACAGGTTTACTCGCTATGGCAGGTGCTGCCAACGCAGGTTATACCTTTGACCTTTCTGAAGA
>JADGDH010000035.1:21757-24839 GCA_016745015.1 Colwellia sp. | reverse complement strand
GCTTGCCGCTGCAAGCTCCTTAAAGGTAAAATTCAATATACTGTAGAGCCGCTTGCTTTTATCGGGGATGGTGAAATTCTAACATGTTGTGCTCAACCTTTAACGGATATAGAAATTGATATACATGGATAACACAGTGTAACTGTAGTTTCCCAAACCACTATTTTTCCTACAAACAACTTCTTAGATTTATACCAGTTTCTCAAAAAATGTGTGGTATTTGCAAAATTTCACGTTTAGTACCATTAAGACTATTATCATCTTATTGCTTATCTAGTAATAGTAAGTTATCGCATATCAAATAGCTCTTGATGAAAGTCATCATTTGTAAGTCCTTTATTTATGAAGCCTTCGCGTAATGCTTTGCCAAATTCTTTTGGTCCACAAAACCAAATAGTTGAACTTTCCCAATCAGGTACCTGTTTACATATTTGCTCTGTATTTAATAGTCCATCTTTATAAGCGACTAAAACATGAAGTTTTACACATGCCACCTCTGCAGACTTTTTAATCGTATTAATAAAACATTCATCAGGCTCATTGGTACTATAAAATAAATCTATATATCCGTTAACTTGCATATTAAGGTTTTTAGTTGCTATATCCTCCATACGTGCGATAAATGGCGTAATACCAATTCCACCTGCAACCCAAATTTGCCTAGACTTACCTTGACTAAAATCAAATTGCCCATAAGGTCCTTCAATTTCAACGTTGTCGCCCTCTTTTAAAATATTCGGTAGCGTTTTTGTGTAGTCACCAAGGCCTTTTATAAGAAATTCAATCCTCGCATCATTTTTCCATGCTGATGATATGGTAAAAGGATGATGCCCCTCTTCTTTATCAAAGGTAACAAACGCAAATTGCCCAGCCTCATGTCCACTCCAACTATTCTGTAAGTCAATACTGATATTAAGAATACGATTATCACTGTGATAGTGCATTTCTTTTATTTTGCCCACGGCACGTCGAGAAGCTCCTATTTTTCGTGATAGCGATATAAATGCACCAACAGTTCCACCGAACATTAATAATACTGTCAACGGAGCTATAGCCTCCCCCCAATAATCATGTTTCATTAATATGATAGAGTGAAAAACTAAAAATAAATAAATAAAAGCAATTAGTCTATGAGTCTTAAAAAAATATCGGTACGGAAACCACTTAACCAATGCTAATATAATAAATAATACCAAGGCATAAAATGCCCATTCACCGATTGATTCAGCTAGATCATGTTGCCCTTTAAAGTATCTTAATATACTGAGTGTTTCTTCATGTGATTTGTGACGACCAGGTTTGTGCATTACCCCCCAGCCAACTAACCATTTTGGAACCATTACCCATAAATAATGTAAAACTGAAAAAATAAGCCCCGTGATCCCTAGCCATTTATGTAAACGATAGGTTTTATCAAGTCCACCAATAATAGGCTCAACAACAAGAGGGCGAGTTGCCAACACCATACTAATACTCATGACAGCAATTGCCATAATACCCGTGTAAGTGAGCATAGATTTTCTAAGAGGAAAAAACTTATATGACGACCATAATATTGGATCAGCAAGCAACCATAGTAATGTTATGCTAATAATGATAATAAAATAACTTAATTTGATATTTTTCATATTGGGAATACCTTTTCACAAAGTGAAAAACGGAGGCTGTATTAGTTTCGTTATTTCATTTGTGTTAGTATCAGCGTATTTTATAAGCGTAGTGACATGCGACACAATAACTAGTTAATTTTTCTAATGATTTTAAAGATGTTTTGATATTACCTTGTTTAACAACTTCTGCAAATTCTGATGCAGCCTCATGCATTCCCCACCCAAGGTTTCGCATTTCATTTGGCATAAATCTGCCTGGAGCAGCTCCACTCTCACGATGTTTTCCCATTGTACTTTTACCCATAACATTTTCTGCTAACTCTCCAGCAGATTCGAATTCAGATAATGCAAGCTTGCTAATCATTGTATTTAGAGCAGCCAAATTAGATTGCATATCTTTTCTCATAATAGCTATTGCCTTTTCTGGCATTTCCACCAATTTACGTGGATCATAAGTAGTTTCTTCTGGATCAATTCCCCTTCCTTTAGTCGAATCATACTCCGATAACTCAGAGATATTTTTCCTCATTCCCGTACCTTGACCCGTTCCACGGTCTTGCCTGGCTCCCATGTTACGGCGTTTTCCCATTTGCACCTTTTGCCCTGCGATGAGTTCATTTTCGGTTAATTGACCATCTTGATTTGTATCAAAAGTCGAAAAAGAAGGCGCATTGGCTATGCCACGCATCGGCCTCCCTTCAGTTACCCTTTGTGACAAACGCTCTTCTCGTACTTGATTAAACTCTTTCTCACTAATAAGACCATCGCCATCTTTATCATAAGCAACAAATGAAATTGATCCTCGCTTAGGAACTGGCTCCGAATAAACACTGGTAGACAAGATAGATATAGCAAATAAGATAAATAAACCTGCAGAATTTGAACTTTTCATAACTAACCTCTTAGTATTAATTTTGAAGATATCATCAAAAATTATACTACTAGTTAAATTGGCATTAATGATTAAAATCAACTAAATATCAACTAAAGTAACTCAATATCAATTTTTTAGAGCCTATTAAATATCATAGCTCCTCCCTTGATTGTAACGAAATTAATCGTCAGTGATTTGAGCGTTTATTCTACTCACCCTATATTTCTACGAAGGTTAATGACAAAATTATGGACGTTGATAAAACAGCGTATCAAGCTGAAACTAAAAAATCTTATCGGAAACTAGCACGAAAATCCCACTCAGATGTAACTAAAGAAAATGATGCAGATAGTCGCTTTAAAAACATAAATGAAGCCTATGAAGTATTGCAAGATAAAGAGAAACGTGCAGCTTATGACCAATTATACTCATGATACTTCAAAATATCTGTTTCAGGATACCTGAGTATAGGTAGTAATTGGAAAGATGGACAATCAGGCTTTACTCCTCCGTCTAATTGGGAAAACAAATATCATCAAGGTAATGATAATTTTAATACTGGTGAACATGCCGATTTTAGTGACTTATTTGAATCATT
>JADGDH010000035.1:0-21657 GCA_016745015.1 Colwellia sp. | reverse complement strand
CCCTTCCCTTTTGATGTTACCGAGCTAGATGCCGTGATCGTCAGCCATGCACACCTTGATCATACTGGTCGATTACCCATACTAATAAAGGAAGGTTTTCATAATAAAATATATACTCATAATGCCACCGTAGATTTATGTAAAATAATGCTAGTAGACTCAGGTTATATTCATGAAAAAGAAGCTATCTGGGAAAATAAAAAGCGCGAACGTAAAGGTTTAAAGTTAATAGAACCTCTTTATACTACTGAAGAAGCGACAGCAACATTACAGTATTTTAAAGGGCTTAACTATGATGAAGAAATAGAAATTTGCCAAGGCGTTAAACTAACACTTAGAGATGCAGGTCATATTATTGGCTCTGCAATCGTTGAATTAAACCTAAATGAAAATAATGTTAGTAAAAAGGTAGTATTTAGTGGTGATTTAGGCCATAAAAATGCCCCTATCTTGCGAGATCCTTTTAAAGTTAAATATGCTGACTTAGTCATAATGGAAAGCACTTACGGTGATAGACTACATCGCAGTTGGCAGGAAAGTTGGCAAGAAATAGGAGATATTATTGCTAATGCTAAAAACAGTAAGGGTAATATATTGATACCCGCTTTTACTGTCGGTAGAACTCAAGAATTACTTTATGAATTTAAACAACATTTTGAGCAATGGCACCTAGATGACTGGCAAATATTTCTCGATAGCCCTATGGGAATAAAAGCCACTAATGTTTACGCTAAACATAGCGATGTTTATGATAAAAAATCAATAAACGTTAAGGATATTTTTGATTTAAGTAATTTGCATATGTCAGAAACAACTGAATATTCAATGAAAATAAATCAAATCACATCAGGTGCCATTATTATTGCTGGTAGTGGTATGTGTACTGGTGGTCGAATTAAGCACCACTTCAAACATAATATTTGGCGTAAAAATGCCCATGTACTCATCGTTGGTTTTCAAGCGAAAGGAACGTTAGGTAGAGCTCTTGTTGATGGTTGTAAAAATATTAAGCTATGGGGAGAAAAGATACAAGTTAATGCAACTATACACACTGTTGGTGGTTTTTCTGCTCATGCCGATCAACAAGGATTACTAGATTGGTATCGCGGCTTTGATAATAAACCACCTGTAATACTCGTTCACGGAGAGGAAGGTGCTATGGAGGTATTATCACAAAAATTAAAACATCAAGATAAGGTTAATGTTGTGCAAGCGACTTATAAGCAAAATATTACAATTTAAAAAGAAGGAAGAAATTATGTATAAGCATATTTTATTTGCCACAGAGCTTAATGAAACCAAAAGCTATATCGAAGACAAGGTAACACAATTACAACAATTCACTCAAGCTAAGCTTAGTGTTATCCATGTAGTAGAGCCAATACCTAATGCTTATTACGTTGGTGTTTACGGTGCTATACCTAACCTAGACTCAATCGATAGTATTGGCACCACAAAAATAGTAAAAGAGCGAAGCAAAGAGGTACTACAACCATTAATTAAAAGGCTCAATATTGAAGAGAAGAACATGCATATTCCTGTAGGGCACGTCAGTGATGAAATATTAGCTTTTGCAGAAAATGAAAACGTTGATTTAATTATAACAGGCAGTCATGGTGTGCATGGTTTGCAACTGCTATTAGGATCTACCGCTAATGCTATTTTACACGGAGCAAAATGTGATGTATTAGCCGTACGTTTTAAAGCATAAAAATAATGAATTAAAGACCCTGTAGCAAAATCTGTTACAGGGTCACTTTTGTTTTTATTGACGTTTTTATTGATGTTTTAACTTAATTTCCTACTTAATAAGTATTATTTCTATGTAAGAAATGCTTATGCAATTCATCCACCACAATAAGCAATAGTGCAATCCCCAATAAACCTGACCATTGTTGTAAAGAAACAGGGGATAACTCAAGTAATTCTCTAAGTCCAGGGGTATACATCGCCATAATATGAATACCTTGTGCCGCCAACATACCAAAAAGTAAAAACTTATTACCAAAAAAGTATTGTTTGAATATGGATAACTTTTCAGATCGGCTATTTAATACATGGACATTTTCAAATAACACCATTAAAAGCAAAGTAATATTACGTGCTTCCTGCTCTGCGACACCACTATCAATTTGCCATTTAAATAAAGCAAAAGCCAAGCATCCCATTACAATCGCATTAACCACAATACGCTCTATCATTAGGCGATTAAAAATAGGTTCATTTGTCGGTCTTGCTTTTTGTTTAAGCTCATTTCCTTCGGGTGGTTCAAAGGCTAATGCGACATCTTGTATGCCATTAGTTACTAGGTTTAGCCAGAGTAATTGCAACGGAAATAATGGCAACGGAGTACCAAAAATCAAAGAAAACATCACCAGTAATATTTCTGCTGCGCCTGTAGAAATAAGTAAAAAAATGACCTTACGAATATTGTTATAAACTACTCGTCCTTGAGTTATACCGTCAACGATAGAAGCAAAGTGATCATCGGTTAGGATAATATCAGCACTTTCCCTTGCCACATCGGTGCCACGCAACCCCATAGCAATTCCAACATGCGCATGGTTTAATGCTGGCGCATCATTGACACCATCACCTGTAACAGCAACAAAATCACCATCTTGCATAATTTGTTCTATTATCTGTTTTTTCTGATGCGGAGAAACACGGGCAAATACATGCGTACTATGCACACACCGACTAAAAGCATCTTTTCCCTGTTCAAAAACAGTCTCTAGTTCATCTCCCGTAACTGCTCGCATTGAGCAATCAGCAATACCTGACTGTTCGGCTAACGCTAAAGCCGTTTTGGGATGGTCACCTGTAATCATCGCTACACTAATATTTGCCATTTTGCATTGAGCAACAGCATCTTTAACCTCAGGACGTAGTGGGTCTATCATACCGACCATACCAATAAAACTTAAATTTTGCAGTGCATCTTCAAGTTTATCAGGTACACTATCTAACACGGCACATGCTAAACCAAGCACTCGATAACCTTTACTAGCAAGCACATCAACTTGCTGCTCAACGCCGAGAGATCCTTCACCGCCTGAGCACATGCCTAATAGTTTTTCAACACTACCCTTAACAAAGATATAAAGCTTACCCTGATATTGATTGAAACTAGCACAATAAGCATTTTCGGATTCATAAGGTATTTGTGCCAATTCAGTATAACGCTTACGCGCATCTTTATAAGCAATCTCATATTTTGATGCTAATACCAAAAAAGCGACATCAACCATATCACCTTGGCCACGCCAGCCTTGTGTTGTTTTTTCTAAATATGATTCATTAGCCAATACACCTGCATTAATTAGAAGCTCTAATGAATTAACCTTACATTCACTAGCCTGCACATCATCAAGGCGAATGACTTCTCCATGTAAATCTAAACCTTCACCACTCACTTGATAATGATCGCCATCATTAAGCCAAATTTGCTGAATAGTCATTTCATTCACTGTTAACGTACCTGTTTTATCAGAAGCAATATAAGTACAAGAGCCAAGAGCTTCAACAGCAAGTAAATTTCTAATAATCACCTGTACTTTAGCCATTCGACGCATACCTATAGCTAAAGCAACGGTAATGGCTGCAGGTAAACCTTCAGGAATGGCCGATACTGCCAACGCGACCCCAAGTAAAAACACCGTACCCAAATCATCTCCACGCAGCACTGTGATGATAAAAATCAAACTTATTAAAATTAAAATGCCGTAAGTAATGCGTAAAGTAAAACCTTCAATACGTAATAATAATGGTGGTTTACTTTGTTCTGTTTTAACATCGGTTGCAATTTTCCCGATTTCAGTACTTACACCAGTTGCACTCACATAACCACTGCCTCGCCCGTTCATCACCACTGTGCCTGCGAAACACTGTTGGTTTTTTTCAACAGTCACATCATCAATAGCATAGTCACTTAACTCTACTTGAATTGATTTGTTAGCAGCAACCGACTCACCTGTTAGCATTGACTCATCAATTTGCAAACCTTTATTGCTAACTAAAATAAGATCTGCAGGTATTTTATCACCGGGCACTAATTGCACTAAATCGCCCTGTACCACCTGCTCGCTATTAATTTTCATTGGCTGATTATCACGAATAACACTGGCATATGATGGCACCATTTTCTTTAACGCTGATGCCGCTTTTTCTGCTGAAAATTCTTGTATTGTGCCGATAACAGCATTTATCACTAAAACAGCAAGAATAAAAAAAGCGTTAACCTTTTGTCCAAGAAAAAATGATAATACTGCTGCAGCCAGCAATACATAAATAAAAGGCCCTTTAAACTGGCGAGCAAAAACAAGCAAAAGACTGGCAGAGCTAGTTTCAGGTAAAACATTCTCACCATGTTGCTGTAGCTTTTGTTCAGCCTGCTGTGATGTTAAGTTTTTAGGGTAGCTAGAAGTCATAAATTATCCATAATATTATTTATATTTTTTACTAAAAAAAGGTAAACATAAACTAAGTATAGTATTTAGTATTGATAGGTACTGTATTTTTTGATTTTCTAAATCAACTAGCTATGAGAGAGTGCCACAATACGCATCTCTTAAATTTTATTGGCGTGATGAAAAACATCTAAGTGATGTGTTATTCGGTTAACATGATAACTTACTCGTTTAAGCCATCGTATTGCTTCGACCTTTTCTGTAGCTTGTGGAACGGTCACATTACCTGCAGCGATATTACTCATAACGTCATCTCTAACTGGCGTTAATTGCGCCAACATTATAGTATTAGCATCACTCCCTAGCTGAGCATTTCCATGCCAACGTTGTTTTTCTATATTGCCAATAATTTTCTCAACAACCAAAATAAATTGTTTAACAAACGCTGTTAAATCAACATCATTTTTTGCGGCAAATGCACGGTACTCTTCCTCATCACACCGCTCATGCAAACGCTGTAAATGATCTAAAATATGAATCGCGGCAATTAACTGCTGCCATTGAGGGCTACCTGTTTTATCTAAATGGATAAAATCAATATAAACATGAGTTTCATCCAATGCCACTTGCATTTCCAATAAGTTTATCCGCTCATGATCACACTCTTGACTTAATATGGCATTCACATGCTTCAATAGAGCACTACTCTCTTTATTTACTACAGCTAGTATTGCGGTAAGAGCAATACTAGGATCTTTTAATAACGCCTTATCTAAATTTTCAGCATAAGTTAATGATTCATTTTTAATTATTTTTTCAATTAATTGTGCAAATTTAGCAGTAAAGGGCAAAACAATAATCATACCTAATAAATTAAAACAGGTATGAAAACCAACTAACGCAATTTCTGCATTAGTAATGAGAGATCTAGGAGAAAAATACTCCCATAAGGCGTAATAAGGCGATAATAAAAAAAGTGCACCAATAGCAGTACAGACATTATATATAACGTGTGAAACACCCGTGCGACGAGAGCTAATAGAGCCACCAATACTTGCCATAACAGCAGTCACCGTAGTACCAACATCCATACCAATCACTAATGCGGCTGCTTGATTAAAATTAATAGCTCCCGCAAACAATGCAGTTAATGATACAGCAACACCTGCACTTGAAGATTGTGTTATTAAAGTAATAACAACGCCCATAAGCACAAGTTTAAATCGGCCAAGCCAAGTGTCCGCAGGAAATTGCTCAGGAGTAATTATTTGCTCTAAACCACTCATGCCCTGTTGCATCATACTTATGCCAACAAAAATCAAACCAAATCCAGCTAACGAAAAACCTATGGCAGCAATACGATCTTTAGCAAATAACTTTAAAATAGCACCTACGAAAATGACAGGTAAAATAACGGTGCCCAATTTTAATTTGAAGCCAAGTAAAACGACTAACCAACCAGTGATAGTAGTTCCAGCATTAGCACCAAAAATAATCCCTAATGATTGAGGGAATGTCATTAATCCCGCGCCAACAAAACCAACTGCAGCAACAGTTATTGCACTTGATGATTGCAATATAGTCGTGCTTATTGCTCCAGTTAACGCTCCAGAAAATGGACTTTTAGTCATTTTTTTCAACGCATTACGCATAGTATTACCAGCAAGTTCATGTAATGCGCCTGTCATTACGATCATGCCTAATAAAAAAATACCTAATCCACCAATCGCCTGAAATAATGTGGTTAAATTATTTATATCAGCTCCTTAAACTGTATTGTCATCTTTTTAGCTTGTTATAAATTCAAAGTCTTTTGAAACGCTACCATGCTCTAATACCAAGTGAAGCAATGAATGGATCACTTAGTGAGAATTAAAAGTTAAAGTAGTTTAGTAATGTGAATAATAGTGAGGTCGGCATCATCCCGTTTACTAGTAAAGCCTAATTTTTCGGCCAACCCCAACATGTTAGTATTTTCTCGTAAAACAACACCTTCTATGCGTTTTAAACCAACATCTTTTGCTATATTGAATAGATTTTGCAACAATATATGTGCTAGACCAAAGTGTTGCCACTCATCCGCTATTACAACGGAAAACTCCGCAACACAATCCCCATCAGTTGGTGCATAACGAGCTACTCCAATTTCCACCTCTTTTCCTAACTCTTTTGTTGTCGCTATTAGTGCACAACTTTTGGGGTAGTTTGGATGCGTTAATCTATCTAGCATGTATTGAGGTAATTCTTTCATTCCAGAAAAAAACCTAAAACGTCTTGATAATGGCGAAAGATGCCTTACAAAATTTTGTTCTATTTCTGCATCATCCGACTGTATAAATCTAAGAGTGATTTGTTTATCTTTAATCGCAATATTTTTAGGTAATTCAATCATTTTTTAGTACCTCGAGATATCTTCCAACGCTAGCTAAAAATGACTAATTTTAATCAAATTAAGCAATAACAATTTCATTACTGGACTTTACCTTGGAAAGTAATACATCATAAAGATACAAAATACTACAATAACCCAAAATGCTTTAATAAAAAAATTAATTCTAGTGCGTTTATCTTGTGGATGTTTTTGAGGGAGAGCCATACCACAATGGCGACAATGAGTATCACTTTCATCATTATCACCCTGACAATAAAGGCATTTTTTACTTTGTTCATTCATACCTAAATTCCTTACTGAGAAGTTAATTGATGATATAGCTGAGGCAAACGCAAAGGTAATTGTTCTGGTCTTAAAATAACAGTAAAACCATCACTACCAAAAAGGTAAGGCAAATACTCTTGTGCATCTGTATCAATAGTAATACAAAAAGGTTTTATCCCTAAACGTTTAGCTTCATTAATCGCGTTACGGGTATCTTCTATACCAAAACGCCCTTCATAATGATCAATGTCATTAGGTTTTCCATCGGTTAAAATTAATAATAATTTTTCACTACTTTTTTGTTCATTAATAACTTGAGTTGCTTGACGAATAGCAGCACCCATACGAGTATAAAACCCGGGTCTGATCGCTTGAATACGTCCTCTAACATGATCATTATAACTTTCATTAAAGTTTTTAAGCATGGTAAAGCGAACATTGTGTCGCTTGACTGAAGAAAAACCATACATAGCGAAGTTATCACCAACAGATTGTAATGCCTCACCAAATAGCAATAAACTGTCTTGTACTACGTCTATAACACGGTTGTCATTATCTAAATGTGCATCAGTAGACATAGATAAATCGGCTAACAATAAGCAAGATAAATCACGGTTGTTACCCCGAAAAGATTGAAATAAACCTTTTTCAGCACTTGGCGCTATTTTACTTTCAACATAAAAATCTAACCAAGCGCTTAAATCTAGCTCTTCCCCTTGAGGCTGAGCTTTTAACCAGTACCGAACACTGCGTAATTGTTCAAACTGTGCCTGAATAGTTTTGGCTATTTTCTGTAATCTAACTGGAAGTTTCGCGGCTTGGGCGTCTTTGGGCAACATAGGTTGTAATAAACAACGTTCTTCTTGAAGTATTTGTTTTTTATAATCCCATTCAGGTAATTTAAACCCTTCACCCAATGGAATGTCATCTTCTGATGCTGATGGCAAATCAAGATCAATTTTTATTTGCCCACTTTTTTGTTGATCTTGTTGCTTTGCTAGCGTAATTTTATCCAGATCTTCCACTGTTCCAGAATTATCTTCGTCATCATCACTGTCATCACAACCTCGATCAAGTTTAGAGAACTCACTCCAAGAAAATAAACTTTCAAGACGAAAAATCATCATCCCTTCACGTTCATCTGGAGAATCTACGCGTTCAGCTTTTTTTCGACTTGTCTCAGATTTTTTAGCTGAATTACTTTGCTGTTCTTCATCATCACTCTTTTCATCAAAATCTTGATATTCAGGACTTAATATTTCATCAGAACAAACCGAAGGATATAGCCACAAATATACTGCTTTAGGTGCAAAATTAACCATGGGAAATTGAGTTACTGAACCTGGCGTTAAAATAGCCTTAACAATAGCTAGTTCCATCTCTTGTTCAGCTTTAGGGAGCTTGTCAATTTCAGGGCGGCTTTCAACAAAAGCTTTAGCTAATCTGGAGTAGCGACTACGAAGGCCTGGAAGTTTATCTAAAACATTAACGACTAATGTTTGATTGTCTGTTGCCCAATGAGAGAATCGGCCACCATGATGTGAAGCTAAAACAGCTAACCAGATATATAAATCATAATTTAATGATTTATCATCAAACATTGCAATAGACTCAGGCAAACGTAGACTTTCTTCATCTTGCCATGCCAAGCTAACAAGCTGAGTATCACCAGAAATTTTTTGTAAAAAACTTTTACGGCTTAAATATTCTCGTCCAGAGGCTGCTTCTACTCGCTTAACAGCGTTCCCCCCTAAAGCGCGAAAAACCATGCCAACAGACTTACTCACCTCATCAAATGATACCCGAGCATGATCAAATTCAGGGTTAGCCTTTCGCGTAATATATTTGTGCCACAAACCACCAACCCACTCTTCCATAACCTTAAAACCGTTTAACTAATAAATAATGTGGTGATTGTACCAAATGATATAGCTTTGTGTGTGATGTGGGTCAATATTCAACAAACTTATGGCTTATAAAGGCTTATTTTTTATTAAAAAATGGGCAATTTATTTGCCATAGCGCGGGCTAAATTAAGCATACCAACAAGTACAAAACAAGCATGTAAGGTAACAAAATAAAAAGCCGTAATCATTATTGAAACACCAAACTGATCTGAAAATAAAATATAAAAGATAGGAGCAATGCATAGCATTAAGCCTGCTAATACTGAAACTTGAATACTTCTAATTAAATGAATCCGATTAAAGTTTGAAATGTTTTTTTGTTTCTGTTTTTTTGTTTTAATTTTAGTTTGATTTAAATAAAAAATTAGAAGTAAAAAGCTACCTACAGGCAAAAGAAGTAAATTAGATAAATAAAGTGATTGATAAATAATTGCAGGTTTATTTTGTTGATTAGATTTCACGCTTACTACCCCTACAGCCAATAACCTATGGTTTAAATATATACCCAAGATATTTAAAGTAAATAGATCAAACCTATTATAACAGGAAGCAAAATAACATAAGCAAATAACAACCTTCGCCAAAGTTTAGGTGCTTTTTTAAGCTCCATAAAAATATCAATTATTTGCTGCCCCTTTAGAAAAACAATAAATAAAACGATGATAATAAACAAGCTTTTTTGTGTATTAAATAACTCAAGGAATGAACCTATATAAGTAGAAATAACCGTTAAAATAAGTAGCCAAAGCCAACTTAGCGTGTTTTTTTTGTTAGCGTTAGTTGATTGCATTTTTTGATCCATAGTTAGGGTTAAATTACATATATAAGTGGAAATAGAATAATCCACAATAGATCAACCATATGCCAATAACTAGCACCCGACTCAAACCCTGAGATATTACTGGCGTTATATTCATTTTTAGCGGCTTTTATCGCAACAAAGAAAAGAATAACCATGCCTAGTAATATATGCATCAAATGAAAAAAAGTAATCATAAAATAGAGCGTAAAAAAGGTGTTAGTTTCAATATCAATACCTTGCTCAAATAATGATAAGTATTCCCATATTTTTACACTGATATATATACAAGCGACTAATTTAGCCACAACCAATAACTTAGCTGCTTGCTTACCATTACCTTGATGCATTTGAGTTAATGCTAAGGCAACAAAAAAACTGCTAGTAATTAATGTGAGCGTATTTATCAAACCTGATATTTGGTGTAACTTGGCTTTTCCTTGTACAAACATTTCTACATTTAATTGCTCAGAAACGGCAAAACCAATAAATAACACAGCAAAAACTGTCAATTCAGCCAAGATAAAAAACCACATGGCTAAATCACCAGGAAGACGTTTCTCTGCCTGAACTGTATTATTTGCTTCAACTGTTTTATTCGCTTCAACTGATACGGTTTGCGCATCTATATTTAAGGACTTATTCATCTAGAGTACTATTCATCAAAATAAATTTTGGCAACATCCATCAGTGCGTTAACTGTTTGAGGATCGTCTGACAAAGGTTCGGCTAAACAACAGCGACACACATCCAAAGCATTCATACCAGTACTAATCATACGGGCTGCATAAATTAATAAGCGTGTTGAAGCCACTTCATCTAAATCATTCTGTTCTAATTTTCTAAGTGCACCCGCTAATTCTACAAGCTTAAATGCGAGATGTGCATCAACACCTGTTTCCTTTATTAATATCTGCTGTTCCACTTCTGCATTAGGATAATCAAAACGTAAAGCAACAAATCGTTGTCTGGTACTGGGTTTCATACCTTTTAATAGATTTTGATAACCTGGGTTATATGAAACAACCAACATAAAACCAGGTGCAGCTTCAAGCAACTCCCCTGTTCGTTCTAAAGGTAATACTCGTCTATCATCAGCTAGTGGATGCAATACAACGGTAGTATCTTTACGTGCTTCAACTACTTCATCTAAATAACAAATCCCCCCTTCTCTAACCGCTCTGGTTAATGGGCCATCTTGCCAGTAAGTTCCTTCTGGGCCGATTAAATGACGCCCCACCAAGTCTGCTGCGGTTAAATCATCATGACAGGCAACAGTGTATAATGGTTTATTTAACTTAGCAGCCATATGGGCAATAAAGCGTGTTTTACCACAACCCGTTGGACCTTTTATTAATACAGGTAATTGGTGTTCATAGGCATGATTGAATAAAGTAACTTCATTGCCTTGTTCTTGATAAAAAGGTTCATTAGTTGGCATGTTGTTTATTTAGCTCGATAAGTTTCATTGTGGGTAAAATACATCAGCAAAAGTAAAAGTACAAATCAGATCTAAAGCTTATTTGATAAAGATCATTGAAAAGTAAAAGTTAACCTTAGTTTTATCAAAGATCATATCAAAAGTTATATCAAAGGTAAGCTTTAACTTTTAAATTACTGGAAGTTTCGTTAGAATCAATGCCCCGGCATTTTGTCCTTTTTTGAAATAATTTAACTATGCATGCAGTTTTTGAATACATCCCATTAATTATCTTTTTTATCGTTAATAAGTTTGCCGATATTTATTGGGCCACTGGCTCATTAATTATCACATCTGCTTTACAGATCCTTTATTATTTTATAAAAAAAGAAAAAGTACCTACACGCAATTGGATATTTTTTGCTTTAATTGCTGTTTTTGGTGGATTAACAATATTTTTACATGATGATGTATTCATTAAATGGAAAGTAACTATCATCAATGAGTTTTTTGCACTTGCACTAATCATTAGCTATTACGTTTTCAACAAAAACATTATTAAGCAATTTTTATCTGAATCAATAAAATTACCTGACCCTATCTGGGTTAAACTAAACCTTGCTTGGGCTGCTTTCTTTGCCTTTTGCGGCGTTCTAAATTGGTATGTCGCTTTCAATTATGATTTAGAAACTTGGGTTAATTTTAAAGTGTTTGGTTTAACAGGCCTTATGTTCATCTTTTCAATTGCCACTATATTATCTTTGAATAAATATATGACCGATGAAAGTGAAGACATCACCAATGCAATTGAAGACAGTATTGAAATAACGTCAAACGTAATAAGCAAGCCTCAACATAACAAAGATAATGACAAAATATAGGAATACTCATGTTCTATTTAATTTACAGTGAAGACGTTCAAAACAGTTTAGAGAAAAGATTATCAGTAAGAGAACACCATTTAGCACGTTTAAGCACGTTACAAGATGAAGGTCGATTATTAGTTGCAGGGCCATGTCCTGCTATTGACAGTAATGATCCAGGTGAAGCTGGCTTTACAGGTTCATTAGTTATTGCTGAGTTTGAAAATTTAAAGCAAGCTCAAGCATGGGCAGATGCTGACCCGTATATTGCTGCGGGTGTTTATGAAAAAGTAACTGTTAAACCCTATAAAAAAGTGCTCCCTGCTTAATATAATCTGAATAACTTTTATAAAACAACATTACCAACTAAGCTATTAGTGGTTAAAAAATATGTCAAAAAAACTATTACTCTTAAGTGTTTTCATCCTCACTCAATTTTTACTTTCAACGCCCGTTTATGCTCAAAAAACAATAGATGAATGTGAAAAAATAGAAAAAACACCAGAAAAGAAATCGCGCTGTTTTGATCATGTAAAAGAAAGACTTGAACGTGAATTGCAAACATGGGTAAATAATCATGTTTTTAATTTGGAAGAAAAAGCGTTAATTACTGGCCGTTATTCCGCATTAAAAATGTTCAAACGTTCACAAAGTGACTTTATTGCTTTTCGCGATAATGATTGTCGCTGGCAATATTTAGCAGTTTCACCAGAGAAAGGAGCTGATATGGCGTATAAGAAATGCTATATATTAGTGACACAAAGCCGTATTAAAGAGTTGAGTATGGTTCCATAGTATATGATTTACTTTTGTTGAACTTGCTCAATTTCCTGTACAACACTTTCTTCATCACTAAGTAAAACAGCTAACCAACGCCCTTCTGGTGAACTTTCAAAACCAATTTTTAAAATCATCGTTAACGGTACACTGAGTAACATACCAACAGTGCCTAATAACCATCCCCAAAAAATTAATGATAAAAAAACCACTAACGTTGATAAACCTAAGCCTTTACCCAAATATCTTGGCTCAACCATATTCCCCATAATCATATTAATAGCAATATAACCAAGCCCGATAAAACCAGCCTCACCTAAACCTAGTTGCAAAGCAGCTAATGTCACTGCCGGCACTGCCGCAATAATAGAGCCAATATTAGGGATATAATTAAGTAAGAAAGCAAACACGCCCCACAAAAGATAAAAGTCTAAGCCAAAAGCCCAAAGCATTACAGAAACGATAATACCCGTAGCAATACTAACCAGTGTTTTAATAGCAATATAATGATTTACTGACTCTAAAAAACGTTCTATTTGCTTTAAACGCATTTCAGGATCATCTAATGCAAAGTGCAGTTTGAGTGGAAATGATGATGCTTCAAATAGCATAAAAACAACGGTAAGAATAATTAAAAAGAGATTTGCCATTACCGACCCAAAACCACTAAGCATATTCGCAGCCATACCCATTGCCACAGCAGGGTCAAAATATTCTAATAAAATAGCCGATGATATTTGGATATTATAGCGAGATAAAAAGGCTGTTAACCAAATAAATTGTTCCTTTAATTGTAGTCGGTATTGCGGAATGACTTGCGATAGCTCATTTAATGATTTCCCAACCAAACCAGCTAACGACAAAGCAATAGTGACGAAAATACCAATAACCAAAATAACCGAAATAGCTTTAGGTATTTTAAATTTACTAGCTTTTGCGACTAAAGGGTTGCAAATAATAGCGATAAATAATGATAATAAAAAAGGTACTAATATATTTGCTGCCGTTTTAACACCCGCAAAAATAATAAATATAGCAGCAACGGTAACAAAACCTTTAACTATTGAGCTGTTTTTAGCAATTGAAACCATGAAAATTAATCCTTATATTTTTATCATTGCAATATACCTTAATTATATAATGTTCACTAGCTTATCTAAATTAAGCAAATATAAGTGGTTAAAACAATTATTTCTCTATTAAGACAATTTTCTTAATAGACCTTGAGTATTTTGGCGCATTGTTTTAGCAACCATAACATAACCAATAATAGCAACAAAAGTAGCACCGCTTACAGGTCCTAGTAACCAGATATAGGGGTGTAACCTGCCATCAAGGTTAAAAAGCTGCTGTTGAATGACTAACAACGCAATATCACTTATCATTGCTGCAACAAGGCCAGAAATAGCACCCAACAATAAAAACTCATAAAGTGTCGCCAACTTAATTAAGCGTCCTTTAGCACCTAAAGTACGCAAAATCACCACTTCTTGTATACGTTCAGCCAAACTTGCTTGAACCTGAGAAACAAGGACTAACCCTCCACTAATTAAAACAATAGATAGAACAAAACCTATAGCGAGTGTCACTTGAGAAATAATAGACTGTGCCTGCTCTATCTGTGATTTAATGTCTATCATACTGATCGTTGGATAACGCTGTAATAGCTGACTAATATTCTTAGTATTACTATCTTGTAACTGCGCCGCACTAAAGTAGGTAACGGGCACTTTTCCTGCCATATTAGGGCTTAAAATCATCACAAAATTAGGTTTAAGTGTTCCCCAATTTACCTTTCTAAAACTGGTTACTTTTACATTAAATTTTTGTTCATTTACTAAGATAGTTAATGTGTCTCCGAGCGTTAAATCAAGGGCATCTTTCCAGCCATCAAATACCGACACTTCTATTTCATCACTATCACTAAACCATTGTCCTTCAATTATTTCATTACCTTCAGGTAAGTTGTCTAACCAAGTCAAGTTAGGTTCACGACTTACTCCTTCACGAGCATCTTTATCTTTTTCTTCACCTTCTTGTTTTGATAATCTTCGTGCAAATTCTTCACCATTAACAGCATCAACTCGACCACTAAAAACAGGATAAAAAGCTTCATGAGGAATTTCATTATCACGAAAGAATAATTTAAGTGGCTCAACTTCTTGCTCGGCTATGTTAATAACAAACATGTTTGGTGCATCTTCAGGTACTTGCATTTGCCAGTCTGAAATCATGTCATTCTTCAAAACCACTAAAAACAACATCAATTTAATAGCTAAAGCAAAACTAATCAGCTGAATAGCATTTGCATTCGCTCTTTTTTGTAACGTAGCTATTGCCAAAGACCAACTAGAACCGGGCCTAAGCCCTAGCCGACGACCCACAGAAAAAAGCAACCGTGAAATACCAAATAAAATAGCAATCACCAACAACGTAGAGCCAAACAGAATTAAGGTAGTGACAATTTCACCACTAAACAACCACATTAAAACAAAAATAGTCATAAGCGACACGGTTATATGAATACGGCTCAACGCTAACGTATCGCCCAAATTGCGGCGTAATACCCTTAACGGTGGAATATCAAATAAGTCTAATAACGGCTTAAGTGAAAACATTAGCGCACAAATCACACCAATAAAAGTTGATAATAACCAAGGACGAAATCCCGATTGAGGCAACTCTGTTCCCATAAATTGAGCTAAGTACCCTGCGCCAATATATTGCAGCACAAAGCCAATAACTAACCCCGCAATGATAGAAAAAATGGTAACTAAACTTAGATGAAGTAAAAAGATATTACGAATTGTTACTCGGCTTCCTCCCAAGGTTTTCATCATGGCAACGGGATCATACTGGCGTTCGCAGTAACGTTTAGCTGATACAGCCATAGCAACAGCGGCTAACATAATACCAAATAAGCCTGCGAGTAGTAGAAAACTCTCTGCACGGTCTAGATTGTTGCCCAGCGGTGATTGTCTATCTTTAATGCCCTCCCAGTTTTGATTGTTTCTAAGTTGTGGTTTCAACCAAGCATAATAATTTGTGATTTGCGATTTACTACCAGCAAAAAGTAATCGGTGAAAAACCCGACTTCCTGGTTGTACGGCTTTTGTTGTGGGAATATCGTCATAGTTTAGCAATACACGTTTATTACCCGATAAAGAAAAAAATGGTGCATCAGGTTCATTCACTAATACTTTACTAATAATAAACACACCTGCGCCAAGCTCAACTTCATCACCTACTTTTACATTAAGGGTATAAAATAATCCTTCACTAAGCCAAACGGAACCAGTTTTAGGCCCTTCATCAACCTCATAAGTTTGGTTGATTAAGGTATCTTTAATCGTGATTTTTCCTCGAAGTGGATAAGCGTTAGTTACTGCTTTTACAGCGCCCAAAACCAATTCATTATTAGCAAATAACATTGAATCAAAAACCAACATTTGTGCTGTTTCAAGACCATGCAACTTAGCATTATTTAAGAATTCAGGTTCAAAGGCATGATTGCTAGATAAACGTCTGTCTGCAGCAATAAAATCACTACTTTTTTGTTCTATATTTAAACTGATGCGCTCAGTTATAGACGATAAACTAAAAACCGTCAGAACTGCCAGTGCAATAGCGGCAAAAATAATGGTTAGTTCACCACGACGCAATTCTCGAGAAAATAATTTAAAGGCTAACTTAATCCACATCAACGGGTACTCCTTCGCTGATCTTTTCAAGCTGTCCGCCTTCAATATGAAGAATACGCTGACATTGTTTAGCTAATTGTTCATCGTGCGTGACTAGAATTAAGGTAGTACCATTTTGCTTGTTTAAATCAAACAGTAAACTTTCAATTAGGTAACCATTCTTGCTATCAAGGTTTGCTGACGGCTCATCAGCAAAAAGAATCTTAGGTGAGCCAACAAATGCTCGCGCAATAGCAACCCGTTGCTGCTCTCCTCCTGACAATTGCGATGGATAATGCGCTAACCTATGCGACAGCCCTACTTTCTCTAATAATGATAAAGCTTGTATTTTAGCATCGTGATCGCCTGCTAACTCTGCAGGCAACATAACATTCTCAAGGGCTGTTAAGCTTTGTACCAACATAAACGACTGAAAAACAAAACCAACTTTTTCTGCCCTAACCCTAGCTCTCGCTTCTTCATCAAGCGTACTTAACGCATCACCATCTAAATATATTTCACCTTGGCTTGCTACATCTAACCCCGCTAACAAACTAAGTAAGGTAGACTTACCTGAGCCTGATGCTCCTACTATGGCAACAGATTCTCCTGACTTGACAGCAAAGTTAATATCGCTAAGGATAGTGAGACTTCCTTCAAGGGTACTAACACACTTACTTAGTCCTGATACTTGAATAACATTTAACTGAGAACGTACAGACATGACTCGTTTTTTCCTAAATTTTACTATTATTTTAATTTTAACATTTCAATCACTTTCAACCTTTGCCAAAGATAAAGTGCTACTTATCGGTGACAGCTTAAGCGCAGGCTATGGATTAGAGCAAGCACAAGCGTGGGTTCATTTGTTACAAAATAAATATGAAGAAACCAATAAGCCTATAACACTAATTAATACCGCCGTCAGCGGACAAACAACCGACAATGCCTTATTAAAAATTGATGCTTGGCTGAAAGCACATCAACCCAGCCATGTTTTGATAGAGCTAGGTGGTAATGATGGAATAAGGGGATTTCCCATTACATTAATACAAAAACATTTAACCGAACTGGTCACTAAAAGTCAACGACAAGGTGCTAAAGTCGCTTTAATGGTAATTCAAATCCCACCTAACTTAGGCCCTAGATACAGTAATATGTTTGTTGAAAGTTACCGTAAAGTAGCGGAAAAGACAGGCGCTTATCTTATGCCCTATTTTATGACTCAAGTTGCTATTAATCCAAGTTTAATGCAAAACGACAACTTACACCCAAATAAGAAAGCACAACCTATAATTCGAGATTTTATGTATGATGAGATTGATAAATGGATAAACAATCAAGTTTATAAATAAATACCCATGTCACCTCAAAATTAGTATTCAACTAGCACTAGATTTTTATCGCTCAAACACCATGGTTAATATTGTATTATTTTTATTTACCACCCCTGAAGAGTAAAGATGTTTGGTTATACAGCTTTTCTGTATATTTAATAATAAATTTTTCGTGTCATATTACTAAGGAACCCTTTAGAATATGTAAAACTATACTTAATCGTTAAAGAAGGAAATTAAATGAGCAATTTAGAAATCTCTGTTGCACAACTCGAAGACTTGTCAACAAAAGCGTATGAACTAGGGATAGAATATGCGCCCAGATTAGCGTTAGCTATTCTTACTTTACTTATTGGTTTATGGATTATTAGTGGCATTAGTAAACTCGTTAAGTTATCTATGGAGCGTTCCAAGGTTGACCCTACTTTAATCCCATTTATGGGTAGCTTCATTTCTTGGATGCTAAAAGTATTATTGTTTATTTCTGTTGCTTCAATGATAGGAATAGCAACCACTTCATTTATTGCTGTATTGGGTGCTGCAGGCTTAGCTATTGGTTTAGCACTACAAGGCAGTTTAGCAAACTTTGCTGGCGGTGTTTTAGTCATGATTTTCAAGCCCTACAAAGTAGGTGATTTAATTGAATCTCAAGGACATTTAGGTGTAGTAAAAGAAGTGCAAATTTTTAATACTATTTTAATTGCCCCACAATCTAAGCAAGTCATTATACCTAATGGTGCGACATCTAACGGTGCAATTGTTAATTATACTGTTGAAGGAAAAATACGGGTCGACCTTTCAGTTGGTGTTTCATATAGTGCTGATATAGATGAAACAAAAGCAGTGTTGATGGAAGTACTTGTTGCTCACGATAAGGTTATGCAAGACCCTGCGCCTTTCGTTGGTGTCTCAGAAATGGCTGATAGTTCAGTTAACTTTGTTGTTAGACCACATTGCTTGCCAAAAGATTATTGGGAAGTTTATTTTAGTGTCAATGAAGCCGTTAAAAAAGCGCTTGATAAAAATGCTATTAGTATTCCGTTCCCACAACGTGATGTTCATTTAATTCAACCGTAATTAATAGGCTAGATTATTATCAGAAGGCCTAATTTGTAAAGGCATTAATTTAAAAAGGCGTTAATATTTAAATATTAACGCCTTTTTTTGTACTTATCAGTAGCTTTATTATGTTATTAGTTTACTAAATAGCAGCAGCAACAATAGTACCTTGCTTAATAGCGCGTTTAGCATCTAATTCACTCGCTACATCAGCACCACCAATAAGCGTTACTTTAACGTTTTTAGTTTCAAGGCTCGCTTGTAGTTCTCGTTGAGAATTTTGACCTGCACAAACAATAATGTTATCAACTTCTAATAACTGCGACTGATCATCAACGGTAATATGTAAACCGCAATCATCAATTTTATCGTACTGTGCGCCTTTGATCATTTTCACACCTTTATTTTTCAATACCGTGCGATGAATCCAGCCTGTACTTTTACCAAGACCTTCGCCAACCTTAGTTTCTTTACGTTGGATTAAAAAAATGTCTCTAGGTGAAGGTGCCATTTCAGGTTTAACAATACCACCTGGAACTGAAACAGTTAAATCAACGCCCCACTCTTTCATATAAGCATTTTTATCAAGGCTAACTGATGCGCCTTGATGCGATAAATATTCACCTACATCAAAACCAATACCGCCAGCACCAATAATAGCAACGCGTTTACCAACGGGCTTTTTATCACGTAGCACATCTAAATACGTCATAACTTTAGCATCATCAATACCGTCAATATTAGGCAAACGAGGCGTTATGCCTGTAGCTAAGAGCACTTCGTCAAATGCCGTTAAATCAGCCACTGTTGCTTTAGTATTTAATTTTAGATCCACATTTGTTAATTCTATTTGACGTTTAAAATACCTTATTGTTTCAAAAAATTCTTCTTTACCTGGAACTTGTTTAGCAATATTAAATTGCCCACCAATTTTGTCATCAGCTTCAAATAACGTAACCTTATGACCACGTTGAGCTGCGGTTGTTGCAGCAGCAAGACCAGCAGGCCCTGCACCAACTACCGCAATAGTTTTAACGTCAGTTGTATCCTTAACAATCAATTTTGTTTCATGACAAGCTCTAGGGTTTACTAGGCAAGAAACTAATTTCATTTGAAAAATATGATCTAAACAAGCTTGGTTACAACCTATACAGGTATTTATTTCATCGGCCTTGCCTGCTTTGGCTTTTACCATAAAATGTGAATCAGCTAACAAAGGTCTTGCCATAGAAACAATATCAGCACTTCCTTCGGCAAGTATATCTTCCGCAACTTCAGGCGTGTTAATACGGTTTGTGGTACATAATGGAATGCTCACTTCACTTTTCATACGTTTAGTAATTTCAACAAAAGCACCGCGAGGTACACTGGTTGCTATCGTTGGAACTCGCGCCTCGTGCCAACCAATACCCGTATTAATAATAGTGGCACCTGCTTCTTCAATTCCTTTCGCTAATTCAACCACTTCTTGCCAAGTACTACCATCTTCAACAAGATCAAGCATAGACAACCGATAAATAATAATAAACTCTTCACCAACAGCTTCACGCGTTTGTTTTACAATTTCAAGCGCCAAGCGAATACGGTTTTGGTAACTTCCCCCCCATCGATCCGTTCTATGGTTAGTTCGTTTACAAATAAATTGATTAATAAAATAACCTTCAGAACCCATGATTTCAACGCCATCATAGCCCGCTTCTTTCGTGTTTACTGCGCAGCTCACAAAGTCTTTAATTTGTTTTTCAATGCCTGCCTCATCTAATTCTCTAGGCACAAAAGGATTAATAGGCGCTTGAATAGGTGAACAACTAACCAGTTGAGGTTGATAAGCATAACGACCTGTATGCAATATTTGCATGCAAATAACACCATCTTCCTTATGAACAGCTTCGGTAATCATTTTATGCTTAGCAATGTCTTCAGGGGTTGCAATCATAGTGGCGTTTGGCATACCACCACCTTCAACGTTTGGCGCAAAACCTCCCGTAACAATAATACCTATGCCGCCAGCAGCTCGTTCAGCATAATAAGCAGCCATTCTTTCAAAGCCATTAGGTGCTTCTTCTAAGTTAGTGTGCATTGAACCCATAAGGCTACGATTTTTAATTGTGCGAAAGCCGAGATCTAACGGCTCCATTAAATGTGGATAAGGACTTGTCATAAGGTGCTCTACTTAAATAAATTAATTAAAAATGATTTCAGATGTAAAGATAATGTGAATCGACCTACTAGCCAATGATTAATAATAACAATATAATGCCCGTAATTTGCTTTTTTCCTTTTTTAATGCGTTAATTAACATTATTACTTTGATAGAAGCTAGAAAGCCCAATGGAATTAGGTGATATATCGGTTGCTTATATAGATCTTATTATAAAAGCAATGACAGAAGTCAATGACAATGCAGAAGATATTTTGCAGCAGTTTTCACTTGATTCGGTAAATTTAGCATCACCTGATGCCAGAGTGAGTATCCCTAAATTTATGCGCTTAGGGCATGCCTGTATAAAAAAATCAAAGACACCTTGGTTTGGTTTAGTTATGGGACGAGTTACCTGTCCAAGTAATTTAGGCTTAACTGGTTTACTCGCTGATACAGCAAAAGACTTAAACCAAGCCTGTCAACAATTAGCCACCTATGAAATATTAAATAGTTATAATATTCGTGGTCAATCTACTTTCCATATATTCCATAAACCTAACAAAGATCGATTTATTAATAATGGTCAAGGGGTATTAAAATTTTATTC
>JADGDH010000168.1 GCA_016745015.1 Colwellia sp. | reverse complement strand
TGCAATCGGCGATTGGAGTGCACCTTTTGGCATTGTTTTAGTCGCTGATCCGCTATCTACCTTGTTAGTGTGCTTAACGACCTTGCTTGGTGTTGTTTGCACTTTATATGCAAGTGCAGGAGATGATGAAAAAGGTAGCTTCTTTCATCCTTTAGTACACTTTTTAATTTTAGGTGTAAACGGTGCCTTTTTAACGGGCGATGCTTTCAATCTATTTGTTTTTTTTGAAGTCTTACTCATTGCCTCTTATTCATTATTGATGCATGGCGGAGATAAACGAAATACCCGTGCTGCCTTACAATATGTAATTATGAATCTTGTCGGCTCGGCAGTTTTTTTGATTGCATTGGGCGTTTTATATGGTGTGCTAGGTACACTTAATATGGCTGATATGGCTCAGCAATTAACACATTTACAAGGAGATGATATTTACCTCGCTAAGATAGGCGGGTTACTGTTATTGGTGGTTTTTGCTTTAAAAGGGGCTTTATTACCGCTACATTTATGGCTGCCTAACACCTATTCTACTGCTATGCCTATTGTTGCGGCACTATTTGCTATTATGACAAAGGTAGGCGTTTATTCAATGATGCGTGTTTATACATTAATCTTTGGTAATGAAGCGGGTGAATTGAGTCATATGGCGCAAACTTGGTTGTGGTGGTTAGCGCTTGTCACAATTTTGATGGGGGCAATGGGGGTTTTAGCGAGTAAAGACTTAAGGAAGCTCACTGCAAACTTGGTGATTGTGTCGGTGGGAACTTTAGTTGCATTAGTTGCGGTGCAGAGTCTTGAAGCTAGCGCTGCCGCTATTTATTACTTAGTACATTCAACCTTGGTAACAGCAGCATTGTTTATCTTAGCTGATTTGATTGGTCGTCAACGTGGTGAAGTTGCTGACCGAATAACCGCAGGTTCTCCAGTTCTTCAACCCAGATTACTAGGTGTTTGCTTTCTGATTGCAGGCGTTACAGTAATCGGTATGCCACCATTATCTGGCTTTATTGGCAAGGTTTGGCTACTTAAGGCAACGATAAATGCTGAATATAGCATAGTGTTTTGGCCTCTTTATTTGCTAGCAAGTTTAGTTATATTGCTTGCTGTATCTAAAGCAGGTAGTACTGTGTTTTGGCATCATAATGGTAAAGTTATAGATAATGCTGAGCTAGAACGTATTCATCCAGCACAGCTAACAGCACTTATTATTCTTATTTTTGGTGCGCCATTAATGAGTGTTTTTGCTGGATCATTAACGGAGTATGCTATTGGAGCTGCTACTCAGTTACATGACTTTAACAATAATATTAACGTTATTTTATCAGGAGGTTTGTAATGCGCTTAGAAGCAAAATTTAAATGGTTACCAACTCCTTATAGAAGCCTGTTATTATTTGCTGTTTGGTTATTATTGAATAACAGCGTATCAGCTGGGCATATCCTATTAGCTGTTACTTTAGCCGTAGTTATACCTTTGGCTACTAGCCCGTTTAGAACAAAGCAACCCTTAATTATAAAACCTGGTTTAGCATTTCGTCATTTAATGTTGGTTCTATATGACATCATTACGGCTAATATTCAGGTGGCTATTTTGATATTAGGTCCTAATAAAAAATTAACGCCAGGGTTCGTTAAGGTGCCGCTAGATTTAGCACATAATATGCCAATTACTATTTTGGCCAGTACGGTATCATTAACACCAGGAACAGTCAGTGCTGAACTGTATCCTTGGAGAGAATGTTTGGCAGAAGGTAAAGAACCAGAAAAGCGGTTTTTATTGATACACGTATTAAACCTTGAAGATGAACAAGCCTTAATAAAGACAATTAAGGAACGTTATGAAGCGCCTCTTAAGGAGATATTTCAATGCTAGAAACTGTGATTTTAATTGTCTTTGCGATGATAGGCGTGTCGTTATTACTAAATTTATGGCGTTTATTAATCGGTCCTTCTATCCCCGATAGGATACTAGCGCTCGATACTATGTATATCAACACCATAGCATTGATTATTTTGTACGGTATGAGTATGGGGACAGAATTGTATTTTGAAGCAGCACTGTTAATAGCAATGCTCGGCTTTGTAAGTACAGTGGCGGTATGTAAATACTTGTTACGTGGCGATATTATCGAATAGAAAGTGAATAGAGTGTCGAATGAACAGTCAAATGAAAAGTAGAATAAACAGTCGAATAGAATGGAAGATAACTCATGATTGAATGGATTATTTCAATATTATTATTAATTGGCGGCGGTTTTATACTCGTTGGCTCTATTGGTTTAGTGAAAATGCCTGATTTTTTTATGCGGCTACATGGGCCAACTAAAGCGACAACGTTAGGAATGGCATTGTTGTTAATTGCAGCAATGATCTTTCTTAGCACCACACAAATAGGGTTGAGTGTAAAAGAAATACTCATATCTTTATTTTTATTACTTACAGCACCGATCAGTGGTTATATGATGATTAAATCGGCCATTCATCATAAACTTGATAGTATTGAACGCACTACAGGTAAAGATAATATCGAAGATGATGTTTAATCTGAATGCTAAACAGTCTTTAGTAACTAAAACTAAAATGAAAAATGGCGATGTAACAAGGGTCATTTTTCGTTACAATAATGCATTGTTATTTCCAGTATATAGCTCTGTTTATGCAGCATAATTACCAAGATCTCATTGTTCTTTTTGAACATGTTTTTTTTAAACAATATAATACTTGCTTAATTAAAGGTGGCGATGAACCACTGTATTCTCCAGCAGGGGATGAATGCCCTTACCATCAAATAATTTTTGCGCGTGGTTTTTACGCGAGTGCTTTTCATGAAATTTCTCATTGGTGTCGGGCAGGAGAAGCAAGGCGTTTATTGGAGGATTTTGGCTATTGGTATATACCCGATGGTAGGAATGAGCAGCAACAGAAAAAATTTGAACAGGTTGAAGTTATTCCACAAGCAATAGAGTGGGCTTTTAATGTAGCAGCGCAAAAAAAATTCCATGTATCTTCTGATAATTTAAATGGCTTTCAAGCTGATTCTAGTGGCTTTAAAAAAAAAGTATTTCAGCAGGTAAAAAAATTTATCGAGCAAGGTTTTCCCACAAGAGCTAATCTATTTATTGAAGCGTTGGCTAAATTTTACAATACACCGCTACCGTTAACAGTTGAGCACTTTATTGAAATTGAAGAAGATTAAATATGTTTAAGTTAGGTTTGGTTATTAACCCTGTTGCAGGTGTTGGCGGTAGTGTTGCGTTAAAGGGCAGTGATGACATGGTAGAGCATGCATTAGCTTTAGGTGCTGAGTTAAAAGCCAATACACGTACACAAACAGCACTATCCGTATTATTGCCATACCAAAATGAAATTATGGTTTATACGGTAAATAATCAAATGGGTGAGCAAGCAGCTAAAAATCTTGGTTTTAACGTTAAATTAGTTTATCAAACCCGCAATGATAATACTCAATCATCAGATACAGAACACGCTATTTCAGCTCTATTAGCTGAGCAAGTTGATATTATTTTATTTGCTGGTGGTGATGGAACCGCTCGTAATATTGCTAAAGTAGTCGCACTAAATACCGAGCAAAAATCTCAACAAAGTATGTTACCACAAGTGCCAGTGTTGGGAATTCCTGCAGGCTGTAAAATTCATTCTGGCGTTTATGCTATTACACCTACAGCAGCAGGGAGAGTGGTTGAATTAATGATTACAAAGCAGTTAGTAACGTTAACTGAAGGCGATGTAATGGATATTGATGAATCATTGTTTCGTCAAGGTGTTGTTAAAGCAAAGCGTTTTGGTGAAATGAAAATTCCTAGTGAATTGAGATATGTTCAAGCGGTAAAATCGGGCGGCAAAGAATCAGATGAACTGGTATTACACGATATTAGCGAAGATATTATCGCTAATATGTCAGATAATAATGAAAACTTATTTATTATTGGCTCTGGTTCAACGACCAATTTTTTAATGAGTGAACTTGGGTTAAAAAATACTTTACTTGGTGTTGATCTCGTTCAAAATGAAGCGTTAATTGCCAGTGATGTTACTGAAAAGCAGCTTTGGCAGCAGTTAATGTTATCAAAGAAAAATCAGCAAAATGTTAAACTTGTGATAACGTTAATTGGTGGACAAGGCCATATTTTTGGTCGTGGTAATCAACAATTAAGTCCTCGTATTATTCGTTTTATTAGTGAACAGCATGGTGGAAAAGAGAATATCATTATTATTGCCACTAAAATGAAGTTAACAGCATTGAATCATCAACCATTAATTAGTGATACTGGTGATAATAAGTTAGATCAGCTATTGTCTGGCTTTATGCCAATTACCACAGGATATAAAGATCAGGTACTTTACCCAGTATCAAGCCCATTATAACATTTTTGTCATGCCACTTTTTGAGATTGGTATAAAATTTAGATTTAAATTAGATTCAAATAATAGAAGTATGTTTTATGAAGTTTAGTCCGTTAGTACAAGAGCTTATTGATGCTTTAAAATGTTTGCCTGGTGTCGGAGCAAAATCAGCTCAACGAATGGCATTTCAGTTACTAGAACGTAACCGTCGAGGTGGTAGCAAGCTTGCAGCAACGCTAGCGGTAGCGATGACAGATATTGGTCATTGTCAATCATGTCGAAATTTTACCGAACAAGATTTATGTGAAATTTGTCAAAGTCCCAAACGAAAGCTATCTACTAGTTTATGCATTGTTGAAAGCCCAGGCGATGTAATTGCCATTGAACAAACAGGTGAGTTTATGGGAAAATACTTTGTGCTAATGGGGCATTTATCACCTATTGATGGCATAGGACCTGATGATTTAGGTTTAGATATTTTAGAAAAGCAATTTGCTACGGG
>JADGDH010000167.1 GCA_016745015.1 Colwellia sp. | reverse complement strand
CAAATTAAAATTCGGCTGTTGTTCGTAGAGTATCTTGATTAAAAATATTAATAAAAACGAGTAATTCTACAGGCTCGTTATGTGCCATAGTGGTAGCGGAGTTGTGCAATTAAAATTGAATCGTCTTGCTGTTTATAAACAATGCGGTGTTCATCATTTATGCGACGAGACCAATATCCTGATAAGCCATGCTTTAAAGACTCTGGTTTACCAATACCTTCATTTGGCGATCTTTGAATATCTTTAATAAGTAAATTTACACGTTTTAGTATACGCTTATCGGTGGTTTGCCAGTATAAATATTGTTCCCAAGCTTTGGTTGAAAAAGTTAGCTTCATTCTATAAGCTCTCTTTCTATGCCGTTACCAGCCTCGAGTTCTGCAATAGATTCTAAAAGTTCTCTTGCATTAGTTGGTGATCTGAGTAAATAAGTGGTTTCTTCCATTGCGTTATAGTCTTCTAAAGACATCATAACAACAGGGGCTTCACTTTTACGGGTAATAATAATAGGCGCATGATCATTACAAACATGTGCCATAGTTGTTGCTAAATTTGCTCTAGCTGAGGTGTAGCTTATTGCATCCATGTGAACTCCATAATGTTCATGTACGTTAATCTGTACATTGTAGCGTAAGGGCACATAACAAGCAATTCAACAGAACTAAAAACAGTGGGCTATCGTTCGTGCCTCACTTATTGTAAGCTCACAATTTTTAGCTTGTTAATATGGGTGTTGGTATTTTTACTGAAAATGGAGGCGTTAATGATAAGTACTGAATTTTTACTTACATCTTTAATTGTCGTTTTAATACCTGGAACGGGGGTTATATACACAATATCTACTGGATTATTTCAAGGAGTGAAAGCTAGTATATTTGCTGCATTAGGATGTACCGCAGGTATAATCCCTCCTTTAACGGCAAGTATTTTAGGTCTAGCTATGATCCTTCATACGAGTGCTATTGTGTTTCAAGTTATAAAGTTTATTGGTGTAGCATATTTATTGTATTTAGCATGGTCTATGTGGAAAGAAACAGGAGCATTAGCATTAGAAAAAGATAATCATAAAATCAAAGCTTGGGAAATAAGTTGGAGAGGGTTCTTAATTAATATTTTAAATCCTAAATTATCTCTGTTTTTCTTAGCATTCTTACCACAATTTGTTCCTTCACAAGCGAGTGAACCAGTAGCCAATATGTTGGTACTTGGTGGTGTTTTTATGGCAATGACTTTAGTTGTTTTTGTGCTGTATGGATTTCTTGCAAACAGCGTTAGAGTATATGTTGTCAACTCACCTAAAATAATTAAGTATATTCAGCGTACATTTGCGGTAACATTTGCTGCTTTAGGGGCAAAGCTCGCAATGACTGAAAATTAATCATAAAAAACGAGTCATTCTACAGGCTCGTTAAATGTAAGTATTACCTGTCACAATTCAAAAAAATGGAGAGATATATGAAAAATTTTCCCGAACATTTCAAAGAACTCAGTACTTGGATGGAAAAGCTGGGTCTAGCTATTCCAGAAACAATGAAAGGGTTTGGTGTGTTACACGAAGCCAGCTTAAAAACTGGGGCGCTAGACAGTAAAACTAAGGAACTAATCGCACTAGGAATAGCAATTACAGTTCGATGCGATGGATGTATCTCATTTCATGTGCATGATGCGATGCAAGCGGGTGCAAATAAGGAGGAAATAGCTGAAACAGTATCCGTAGCCATTCTAATGGGGGGCGGGCCGTCGGTAGTGTACGGAATTGAGGCAATGCAGGCCCTCAGTCAGTACCAAGAGCAAGGCTTATAATATCAGCACCTAATAAATAAGAATAGGTGTCGCACAGCCGACACCTATAGCTTTATATGCTGCTTAAATATTGGCAGATACTCATCTTTACGGTGGCTAACTAATAACATGGTACTGTGTTTTTGTTCGGCTAAATGCTCTAAGAAATTAAGTACTCTATGTCGATTAAGTTCATCTAAGCCTTGTGTCGGTTCATCTAAAATTAATAAATAAGGAGATTTAACCAAGGCTCTAGCGATCAAAGCTAATCTTTGTTCTCCATAACTTAAACTTCTAAAAGTACTATGTTGATGTGCTAATAAGCCTATTTTTTCTAACCACTGTCGAGCAATTTCTATTTGATGCTGCTCAGGTTGTTGATAAAGACCAATAGAGTCATAAAAACCAGAAAGCACTACCGTTAATAAGTCACCATTTACTCGGTATTGTCGGTGTAACTCTGAACTGACAATGCCCATATCTTTCTTAAGCTCCCAAATGCTTTCACCTGAGCCTCTTTTATAACCCAATACATGAATGTCGTTGCTATAACATTGGGTGCAATCTCCTGTAATTAACTGCATTAAGGTGGACTTACCGCTGCCGTTGGCACCGGTGATCAAAGTGTGTTGCAATGGTTTAATGTAAACATCTAAATCTTCAAAAACGCTTACCCCTTTGTAATGAACTCTACCTTTACTCAGTTTCACCAAATAAGGGTGCTTATAGTCACATAGTTCTTGCATATTAGTTGGCCAACTAATATCGTCAGACATTGGTGTTAATAAAGCATCAAGTTGGCGCTTGGTTTCATCACTTTCAAGTTTACCTATAACATCAAATTGCCCTCGCTCAATAAAGGCTATTTTGTTACACCATTCAGGAATATCTTGTCGATTATTTAGCATCAGTAAAACATTGATACCTGTTGTCGATAATCGTTCTAGCGCATTTGATAATGCTATACAGGAGGCCTCATCTAAGCTATCAAAGGGATTGTCACACACCAAAAGCTCTACACCATTAAATATTGCCTGTAAGATTAGAAGCTTTCTCCCTTCACCCGTACTTAATTGTCGATAACCACTTTCAAGTCGGTGGCTTAAGCCAAACTCACTTATCAGAATATCATTTAGTTTGTTTTGGGGTAGAAAGTCTTTTGCTTTAGTGCCAATATCATTTGCATCAGTATAATCAGAAGCATCCATTTTTAATTCATGCTCATAAACGTCTTGCTGGCTTTCAAAAGAAACCATACCGACTTTATTTGCACTGGGCACTATAAAATCATTTACTGATTCAGGTTGTAAAACTCCAGTTAATAGTTGATCTATATATTGCTTTCCAGAGCCATTTCGCCCCAAAACACACCAGCTTTCATTTTTAAGTATTTGCCAGCTTTTAATTGCTAACTTGGGATGTTCAAAATTGGTAATGTTTATCATAAAATCGTTAGGCTTAATTATAGGTTTAAGAAAAAGGCTTAGGTAGTCGCATTAAAGATAGTTAGTATGAAATCACAACGGGTATCGCTCTTTCGTTATGGCATTCGTATGACCCCATTTCGAACTCTCGACAATTCCAAGGACGGTTTTCATAAATCGAACACAAATAAGTATCACGATCTAAAGCTGAACACCAACCATCCTTCAAACGCAACATTGTTTCACCGCCCCATTCATTAACTGCAATATGCTGGTAAGGGACACCTGTATCGGTAATAAGTAGAACCTCTAAGCGACAACAACAAGCCTGACAAGTTGAACATGTAGCTTCTGCTTTAAGTATGCTTTTAATACTAATGGGGTGCACTTAATCAAATAAAATAAAAGTGTATTTTACCCTAAGTTGATTATATTCTATATTGGTTTTTGCATAACAATGTTGAAAAACTTCGTTATACTTATACCTAAGCCATTTCAAGATGAGAGTTTCATGATGTGATGGGTATAGTGTTTGCTTTAACTTTAAATACCAGATGGATTAATTGTTAGTCTGGCTGGCATAATAATTTATGTTTGGAGAATTATGGATATTTTCACTACACAACTAACTCGTGTTGTGCCTGTGCCTATTAAACCTGCTAACTTAAAGGTTAAGGCGTTATTAAAAGAAGCGGGTGCAGGTAAGTTAAAAGAAGATTTAGATCATCTTGAAAATCATGATTATTACTTTGGTGAAAAAAAATCTAACAAAGAAGCTGATGAACATATAGAAAACGATGAAAGTCATCATTCAGAAACAGCGCAGGCAGAGCTTCCTCATACTGATAATCAACTTGCAGATAAAAAACAGTCAGAGAGTAAAGAGCAAGGTGTCACTGAATCTAAAGATGGTGTGAAACATTTAGATCTTTATGTTTAGTCTTTATGTTTAGTCTTTATGTTTGGTTATAAAGTAGTATAATCTGCAATTCTTCCTATTTCTCAATCTATATATTGCTATTCAATGACTTCTGTTGCTCAAGCTTTTTCTAATAATGGCGTATTAGCTAAGGCTATTGACGGTTTCTCTCCTCGCCAAGCCCAAACCGATATGGCATTAGAAGTAGCGATGGCTATTGAAAAACAATCATCACTTATTGTTGAAGCAGGTACGGGAACAGGGAAAACTTTTGCCTATTTAATTCCTGCTTTTCTTAGTGTTAAATCATCTTCGAGTGGTGATGAGTTAAATACCAGAATTATCATCTCAACAGGAACGAAAAACCTTCAAGAGCAACTTTTCCATAAAGACATTCCTTTAGTTAAAAAAGCGTTAGCTAGTAATGTACAAGTAGCTTTGTTGAAAGGACGATCTAATTATTTATGCCGTTATCGTTTAGCACAATATCAAGAAACACGCGGCCAATTAGATGCTAATACCCTTAACGATTTAGTCAAAGTGAAAAAGTGGGCTAATAGTACTCAAAGTGGTGATATTGGTGAGTTGGTAAATGTTACTGAAGATTCAGGCGTATTTCCTTTTATTACTAGCACGTTAGATAATTGTTTAGCTAAAGACTGCCCTGATTACGAACAATGCTATTTAGTAAAAGCAAGACAAAAGGCTATAGATGCTGACTTAATTGTAGTTAATCATCA
>JADGDH010000166.1 GCA_016745015.1 Colwellia sp. | reverse complement strand
TGCAATCGGCGATTGGAGTGCACCTTTTGGCATTGTTTTAGTCGCTGATCCGCTATCTACCTTGTTAGTGTGCTTAACGACCTTGCTTGGTGTTGTTTGTACTTTATATGCAAGTGCAGGAGATGATGAAAAAGGTAGCTTCTTTCATCCTTTAGTACATTTTTTAATTTTAGGTGTAAACGGTGCATTTTTAACGGGCGATGCTTTTAATCTATTTGTTTTTTTTGAAGTGTTACTCATTGCCTCCTATTCATTATTGATGCATGGCGGAGATAAAAGAAACACCCGTGCGGCTTTACAATATGTCATTATGAACCTTGTCGGCTCGGCAATTTTTTTGATTGCATTGGGCGTTTTATATGGTGTGCTAGGTACACTGAATATGGCTGATATGGCTCAGCAAGTAACACATTTACAAGGTGATGATGTTTTTCTTGCTAAGATAGGTGGGTTACTGTTATTGGTGGTTTTTGCTTTAAAGGGGGCTTTATTACCACTACATTTATGGCTGCCTAATACTTATTCTACCGCGATGCCTATTGTTGCGGCACTATTTGCCATTATGACAAAAGTAGGCGTTTATTCAATGATGCGTGTTTATACATTAATCTTTGGTGATGAGGCAGGTGAATTGAGCCATATGGCGCAAACTTGGTTGTGGTGGTTAGCGCTTGCCACAATTTTGATGGGGGCAATGGGTGTTTTAGCAAGTAAAGACTTAAGAAAGCTCACTGCAAACTTGGTGATTGTGTCGGTGGGAACTTTAGTTGCATTAGTTGCGGTGCAGAGTATTGAAGCTAGCGCTGCCGCTATTTATTACTTAGTACATTCAACCTTGGTAACAGCGGCATTGTTTATCTTAGCTGATTTAATTGGTCGTCAACGTGGTGAAGTTGCAGACCGAATTACCGCAGGTTCTCCAGTTCTTCAACCAAGGTTATTAGGTATTTGCTTTCTGGTTGCAGGAGTTACAGTAATCGGTATGCCACCATTATCTGGTTTCATTGGCAAGGTTTGGCTACTTAAAGCAACGATAAATACTGAATATAGTATGGTGTTTTGGCCGCTTTATCTGCTGGCAAGTTTAGCTATATTATTTGCTGTATCTAAAGCAGGTAGTACTGTTTTTTGGCGTAATAATGGTAAAGTTATAGATAATGCTGAGCTAGAGCGTATTCATCCAGCACAACTAACAGCACTTATTATTCTTATTTCTGGCGCGCCATTAATGAGTGTTTTTGCTGGACCATTAACGGAGTACGCTATTGGAGCTGCTACTCAGTTACATGACTTTAACAATAATATTAACGTTATTTTATCAGGAGGTTTGTAATGCGCTTAGAAGCAAAATTTAAATGGTTACCAACTCCTTATAGAAGCCTGTTATTATTTGCTGTTTGGTTATTATTGAATAACAGCGTATCAGCTGGGCATATCCTATTAGCTGTTACTTTAGCCGTAGTTATACCTTTGGCTACTAGCCCGTTTAGAACAAAGCAACCCTTAATTATAAAACCTGGTTTAGCATTTCGTCATTTAATGTTGGTTCTATATGACATCATTACGGCTAATATTCAGGTGGCTATTTTGATATTAGGTCCTAATAAAAAATTAACGCCAGGGTTCGTTAAGGTGCCGCTAGATTTAGCACATAATATGCCAATTACTATTTTGGCCAGTACGGTATCATTAACACCAGGAACAGTCAGTGCTGAACTGTATCCTTGGAGAGAATGTTTGGCAGAAGGTAAAGAACCAGAAAAGCGGTTTTTATTGATACACGTATTAAACCTTGAAGATGAACAAGCCTTAATAAAGACAATTAAGGAACGTTATGAAGCGCCTCTTAAGGAGATATTTCAATGCTAGAAACTGTGATTTTAATTGTCTTTGCAATGATAGGCGTGTCGTTAATATTAAATTTATGGCGTTTATTAATCGGCCCTTCTATCCCCGATAGGATACTAGCGCTCGATACTATGTATATCAACACCATAGCATTGATTATTTTGTACGGTATGAGCATGGGTACAGAATTGTATTTTGAAGCAGCGCTGTTAATAGCAATGCTCGGCTTTGTAAGTACAGTGGCTGTATGTAAATACTTGTTACGTGGCGATATTATCGAATAGAAAGTGAATAGAGAGTCGAATGAACACTCAAATGAAAAACCGAATAAACAGTCGAATAGAAAATAGAATGGAAGTTAACTCATGATTGAATGGATTATTTCAATATTATTATTAATTGGTGGCGGTTTTATACTCGTTGGCTCTATTGGTTTAGTGAAAATGCCCGACTTTTTTATGCGGCTTCATGGTCCAACTAAAGCGACAACGTTAGGAATGGCATTGTTGTTAATTGCAGCAATGATCTTTTTTAGCACCATACAAGCAGGGTTGAGTGTAAAAGAAATACTCATCTCTTTGTTTTTATTACTCACAGCACCGATCAGTGGTTATATGATGATTAAATCGGCCATTCATCATAAACTTGATAGTATTGAACGCACTACAGGCAAAGATAATATCGAAGATGATGTTTAATCTGAATGCTAAACAGTCTTTAGTAACTAAAACTAAAATGAAAAATGGCGATGTAACAATGGTCATTTTTCGTTACAATAACGCATTGTTATTTCCAGTATCTAGCTCTGTTTATGCAGCATAATTACCAAGATCTCATTGTTCTTTTTGAGCATGTTTTTTTTAAACAATATAATACTTGCTTAATTAAAGGTGGCGATGAACCACTGTATTCTCCAGCAGGAGAGGAATGCACTTACCATCAAATAATTTTTGCGCGTGGTTTTTACGCGAGTGCTTTTCATGAAATTTCCCATTGGTGTCAGGCAGGTGAAGCAAGACGTTTATTGGAAGATTTTGGCTATTGGTATATACCCGATGGTAGAAATGAGCAGCAACAGAAAAAATTTGAACAGGTTGAAGTTATTCCACAAGCAATAGAGTGGGCTTTTAATGTAGCAGCGCAAAAAAAATTCCATGTGTCTTCTGATAATTTAAACGGCTTTCAAGCTGATTCTAGTGGTTTTAAAAAGAAAGTATTCCAGCAAGTAGAAAAATTTATAGAGCAAGGTTTTCCCACAAGAGCTAATCTATTTATTGAAGCATTGGCTAAATTTTACAATACACCATTGCCATTAACGATAAATCACTTTACTAAAGTGAAAGAAGATAATACATGTTCAAGTTAGGTTTGATCATTAACCCTGTTGCAGGTGTTGGCGGTAGTGTTGCGTTAAAGGGCAGTGATGACATGGTAGAGCATGCATTAGATTTAGGTGCCGAGTTAAAAGCCAATACACGTACACAAACTGCACTATCCGTATTATTGCCATACCAAAATGAAATTATTGTTTATACGGTAAATAATCAAATGGGCGAGCAAGCAGCTAAAGAGCTCGGTTTTAACGTTAAATTGGTTTATCAAACCCGCAATGATAATACTCAATCATCGGATACAGAACATGCTATTTCAGCTCTGTTAGCTGAACAAGTTGATGTTGTTTTATTTGCTGGAGGTGATGGTACTGCTCGTAATATTGCTAAAGTAGTCGCGCTAAATACTGAGCAAAATAATCAACCAAAGTCTCAACAAAGCTCTCAACAAAGTATGCTGCCGCAAGTGCCAGTGTTGGGAATTCCTGCAGGCTGTAAAATTCATTCTGGTGTTTACGCCATTACACCTACAGCAGCAGGGCGAGTGGTTGAATTAATGATCACCAAGCAGTTAGTGACGTTAACTGAAGGTGATGTAATGGATATTGATGAGTCATTATTTCGTCAAGGTATTGTTAAAGCAAAGCGTTTTGGTGAAATGCAAATTCCTAGTGAGTTGAGATATGTTCAAGCGGTAAAATCGGGTGGGAAAGAGTCAGATGAACTAGTATTACACGATATTAGCGAAGATATTATCGATCATATGTCAGATAATAATGAAAACTTATTCGTTATTGGTTCTGGTTCAACGACCAATTTCTTAATGAATGAACTTGGATTAAAAAATACTTTACTTGGTGTTGATCTTGTTCAAAATGAAGTGGTAATTGCCAGTGATGTTACTGAAAACCAACTTTGGCAGCAGTTGATGTTAGCAAAAAAAACTCAGCAACGAGTTAAACTAGTGATAACGTTAATTGGCGGACAAGGTCATATTTTTGGTCGAGGTAATCAGCAATTAAGTCCTCGCATTATTCGCTTTATTATTGAGCAGCATGGCGGAAAAGAGAATATCATTATTATTGCCACTAAAATGAAGTTAACAGCGCTAAATAACAAGGCATTAATTAGTGACACTGGTGATAATGAGTTAGATCAGTTATTGTCTGGTTTTATGCCAATTACTACAGGTTATAAAGATCAGGTGCTTTATCCAGTATCAAGTCCTTTATAACATTTTTTGTCATGCCAATTTTTAAAGTTGGTATAAAGCTTAGATCAAATAATAGAAGTATGTTTTATGAAGTTTAGTCCGTTAGTGCAAGAGCTTATAGATTCTTTAAAATGTTTACCTGGTGTTGGAGCAAAATCAGCTCAACGAATGGCATTTCAGTTACTAGAACGTAACCGTCGTGGTGGTAGTAAGCTTGCAGTAACGCTAGCGGTAGCGATGACAGATATTGGACACTGTCAATCATGTCGAAATTTTACAGAACAAGACTTGTGTGAAATTTGTCAAAGTCCAAAACGAAAGCTATCTACTAGCTTATGTATTGTTGAAAGCCCTGGTGATGTAATTGCCATTGAGCAAACAGGTGAGTTTACGGGAAAATACTTTGTGCTAATGGGGCATTTATCACCTATTGATGGCATAGGACCTGATGATTTAGGTTTAGATATTTTAGAAAAGCAATTTGCTACGGG
>JADGDH010000165.1 GCA_016745015.1 Colwellia sp. | reverse complement strand
TTCTGGGCGGAAAATCAAATACTGTTCAAACAAATCAGCCATCTGCTCTGCTAGTTGATATCGCTTTAAGTTTTCCTGGTTTGTATATTGACTTTCTTGATTTTTATAAGTGTTATCACTATGTGAAGATGTGCGCCAATAACGCGTTGCATAGATAAAATCATCATCAATAATAACTTCGCTTATAGCTAATAAAGCATATATTCGCCAAGATAACACTTCTCTTGAGTAAGGCGATTGTTCTGGCACTTTATCATCGCTAGCCAGTGCTCTTATTAACTTCCATAAATACTGAGCAGGTAACGCGTAACGCATATTCATACTAATACCACGTTCTTTAGCAATAGCAAGGTTGAGCCAATGCTGCATTCCTGCATTTTGAACAACAATAACTTCCTGATTAAACACACCTAAAGGAGAGACTTGGGAAATTTTATTGAGAAGCAACAACAAGTTTTCCATTTTGTTGGCGGGATAAAGGTTGATCAATTATGTGTCTACCGTATAAAGCTTGATAAGTTAAATTTAACCACAAGCAAGAATTGAACACCATTTATTTAAGTTAAAAAATCGTATTTATTCCCAAGCGACTTCAAAATGCTTGTTCAGGGCTGCTTGTGCCCATTTAAGCTTAATCATTTACATCCCATTTTTTGAAAAATTTTGTCACTTATTATCACTGGTGAATTACCATTATCCGCCTGTTTTACACCTTTGGCTAATTGGGTGGGCGGGAATTTATTCGCGCTTCTCTAAAAAAAGTAACGCTGCATTCAGTTGTTCAATAAACATTGTTATGGTTTTTGTCGTGCATCATGTAAAATACGTAAGATTTCGAGCATGCTTTGCGCATGATTAACTCTATACCAAAGTGTGTAAGGTATACCACTCACAACCCATTCCTGCATATCAGGATAACGCCCTTCTCGCCCTAAACTGGGTATTTGTTGTAATAACAGACTCGCATCATGAAACTTTTTAGCGACACCTCGAGCGGCTTGAGGGTTATGTTGATTAATATAATTAACGGTGTCTTGCATATCTTGTAATGCTACTTTTGTCCATTTGAGCTTAAGCATTTACATCCCATTTTTTGAAAAAGTTTATTACTTCATCATCACTGGCGAATTGACCATTATCCGCCTGTTTCACACCTTCGGCTAAAGCCCGTTGTGTTTTTTCATCTAATAAGGGTTTTTCCGTTACACTTTCTTTAAAGGTATGAACAATATTTAATAATGCGCCTAAATATTCTTGTGGAGTTTGATCAATTTCTTGATGTAATACTTGTGCATAATTAATAATTGCCATGGTTTATTTACCTTTAATTGCTACTGACTGGGTCAGTTTATCACTATTTAGTACTTTTTTTAAGAAGACTTTATTTTTCAAGAAAAAACAAGTTAACAGCCTACAAAAATAATGCTTATTAGTGATTTAATAAGCATCATTTTATTTTTAGCTGAATAAAATTAACCAAAATCGCGAACAAATGTTCACCATTTGTTTTTATTTAAGTTTTTTTAGTGGAGATAATCGGTAGGCAGAAGAAATTGCCCATCCTACTTGGCTAAACAACAAGCGCGATTAAAATCCCGCCTACGTCATTGAATCACCCATTGCGCGGTTGAAATTCCGTTTACACCATTGTTCACCCGTAGGTGGGAGTTTATTCGCGCTCAATAAAAAAAGTAACGCATGCAGTGACAGGGTCAGGTTTTGTATCTTGTAGGTGGTTGTATAAAAGGGTCAAAAATCAAGTTGATCTGATCCTGTTGATCTATTGATAAAACTCATAAATAGATCAAGCCTCAATAAATTGCGACCGATAGCGCAATGGGCTTAATTGATAATGCCGTTTAAAATGGTGCCTTAATAACTCTGGTGAGATAAAGCCACTGGCATTTGCAATTTGGTTTATGTTTAACTTAGTTGTTTCTAACAATTCTCGGACTAAGGCTAAGCGCTCCATCGTTATCCACGTTAAAGGACTCTCTCCTGTTGCGTCCTTGAATCTTCGTAATAAGGTTCTCGATGATATCGCTGCTTTGTCGGTCATGCGTTTTACCGGCCAGTCTTCATTCAATGTCGACCTTATTTCATCTAATAAAGGTGAAAACAAATCATTATTCTTTATTATTGGGCGAGGTACGAATTGCGCTTGCCCTCCTTCTCTATACACCGGTAACACCAATCTTCTAGCGACAATATTTGCTACCTTATGACCAAAGTCATTACGCACAATGTGTAAGCACAAATCTAACCCTGCGGCAGAACCTGCTGAAGTTAACATTAGCCCTTCATCGAAATACAACACATCAGGATTTACCTTTATATCTGGATACTCTTGTTGAAGCTTTTGGGCATAACGCCAATGCGTTGTGACTTGCTTGCCGCTTAATAGGCCACAGGCGGCTGGTAAAAACACCCCTGAACAGATTGTCGCGATACGTACTCCATTAGCATGAGCATTGGTTAGCGCCACCCTTAACGCATCACTCACCTCACCACTCCAACCTGGTACAACGATCAATGTTGCTTGTGCTAATAAAGATAAGTCATGACTAGCGTCGATACTAACGCCCCCCATGCCATTAATTTCACCAGATTTTGTCGCAATCACTTTATAGTCATACCATTGCGACAATTCAGGACGCGGTAAAGCAAAGACTTCTAAAGCGATACCAAACTCAAATATACATAAATTGTTGTAAGTCAAAATGCATACTAAAGGTGGATTAGCATTATCAATCACCATATTTGTCACCTACGTCGTTAAGTAGCAGTTTGGCGTAATATTACCGAAACTTGTCAATTACGCCAATATTTTTATTTAAAATCCTTTGTTATCGTATGGCTCAACCATTAACTACAAACACCAGACAAGGGATACACCATGAAAAACCAAGACCTACTAAAAGCAATAGAGCTTTACTTAGATATGATTTATTACTGTGACGTAGAAAAATTAGATACTATTTTTCACCCAGCCTCAAGCCTATTTGATGCGGATGAAGGTAAAATATTTGTCGACCCGATTGCTAACTTTAGACATGATGTAGCAAACAGACCATCACCCGCGAGCGTGAATCAAAAACGTGAAGAAGAAATAATACTCATCGATTACCTCTCTTCTTTAAGTGCGATGGTAAAACTCAGGCTTAGAGCGCATGACAACATTTTTGTTGACCACTTAAGCTTTGTAAAAGATGAAAGTCAGGAGTGGAAAATCGTCGCAAAAGTATGGCACTTAGCGAGTATTTCAAAAGAATAATTTAAATGTGATGAAGGCTCTCAAGTCGCATTACTGACCTAGCTGAAAAGCACCCAATAAAAATATGGGTGTTTGTTGTGATTAAGTAATATTGGACACAAATTTGTAAGTCTCTTACGCTATGTGCCCCATAGTAAGTTAGACAAGAGAGGATTATATGATGGTTATAGACTCATAGTTAACACTCTTAAAAGTATTATCAATGGCAGGTATGAGCTCAGGCTGTGTGAAAACGCATAAACAATAGTGCTGTTCGCGCACTATTTTCGCTCTGTTATGAATGATAGCTACTTTTGCAACTATTGTAGGGATTAGGTGATTACTAATGCGATGGTAATCGCTGTAAAGTGATTACGTTTATATGGATATTTTCATCTATAATAGCGAGGTTTTCACACTGAATGTAAGCGATTATTGCCTAATTGCCATCATCAAGCCAATAGTGCCTTTAATGGACATCATTCGTTTAAGGCTATAAGCGAGAACGTGCAGGTTAGTTTCTGTACTTACGTTTTTTAAACGTTTCGTTAGATAATAAGTAGCACCCATCCATATCTTATGGTGCCGAATGGATGCTCTACAGTTTGCTTACGAATAAGCGGCGTGTCGCTTGCTTTCTTGAGTCGTTGGTGCATGGCGTCAATTTCATTTTCATGTACCCATCGTTGCATTTTCCTTGGTTCTTTGAGTGAGCGAGTACACTTCGCGCGAATATCGCAATCTCGGCAAGCTATGTGGTCTACATAGACACGTATCTGTAAACCATCTTGCATGGCATTGCGACGATAAGGCAATATGTTCCCCGCAGGGCAAGAATAATCAATTAGCACAATCAATTAGGACACTCGCTTATAAATACTTAAAACAGAACAATAACACAAGCTAAATAGTCACTCAAAATATACCAAATGATTTACTAGTTATTCCTGAGTTCGAACAATTCCCACCAAATGTTCAAATAAAGAGGGAAAATGCTATTTTTTGGACATGCTAAAAACATCTGGCTTGATGTGTTGCTATAAAAGAAGAGGATGATTAGTGTTGAGTCGTTATGCCAAAAGCTTATCACAGCAAGTTACATTGGCTCGCCGCTTTAACCCTTTATGTTCACAGCCCCCTGTGTTATTAACGTGCCTTTGAATAACTGATGCCAACGCTCAATGACTTCTCGGGTTGACCACAGCTTGGCTGTTGCTTCATCAACAAAAAGCACTATATGTGTATGATTACTCATGACAGCGTAAGCGCATACATCAATAGCAAAGATCTGACTTAAGCTAAGTAATTTATCTTCTACCCACCCTCGCCTGTGGTCAAAGTTTTGTCCAGTATTTTTATCTTCCCCGCATAAAAAGGCACGGCGAACACATCGAGATATACAATGATAATAGGCCGTATCTGTTAAGCTAATTAATTGCTTTCTTGCCGTTGTCATGAAAGACCCCTCAGGTAATCGCTATTTATTAACCTTAGTTGATAGACCTCTATTCTTCATAACTTTTCCATGCCACCCATAATAACTTACTAACTTTTCCATGCCACCCATAATAACTTACAACAGCAATACTACTAAAAACAGAGCCCTTTTACCGCGATTAAATTCCTGATGATTACGGTTACTT
>JADGDH010000034.1:13822-25217 GCA_016745015.1 Colwellia sp. | reverse complement strand
CTTATTTGTTAAACCCAAGCGTTGACAGCTTATCTCGAATAGTCTGATAGCGTTGTTGCTCGCATGAGGCAAATCCTGATAGCTGTTTAACTTTGTTACGACCAAAGAGTGGTACTGTCATGCCTGCAAAAAAACGACAGTAGCTCTCCAATGTTAAAGAGGCATTGATTTTGTTCTCTAAATGGCTTTTTAACCCTTTCCCATTAGCAACTAGCTTTTCATCACTTGGCCACTCAACTTGCTGTGAATGTTCAAGTTTTGCAACATTACCTCGGCAAACACTACAATGGCCGCATTGTTCAGGTGAGTTCACGCCTTGAAACAAAGCATCATCAAAATATCGAGCTAAGTTAATACTTAAGCAAGTATCAAGCTGAAAAAATCGTACCAGAGAGGCGATACGCTTGATTTCTTTTTCTTCTTTATCAATAAAATAATCATAAAGATTTTTGGCTAAAGCAGGATCAGCTAACTCGGTGCTGTTTACTTTAAACACCTCTGTCATACGAGATGTTTCTAACACAATCATTTGCTGCTCTTGCAAATATTCTAGTGCGGCAATCACTCGGGTTCTTTCGATTGATTTGTCTTGCAACAAGGTATCAAAACTTAAACTACCCCAAATTTTTTTAAACTGAGTCGCTTTGAAAATAGCCGATAAAAACGCTATCCTTTGCTCATTAAAACCAGAGAGTATTTGTGCCACAGGTTGTAAAAGTTTTATTTTAAAATCAGCAAAATAAGCATACATGGGTTCAATTACGCCTGCCAACTCTAATTGCACCAATAAAGTTTTAAGTGGTAATTGCTTAATATTACTGGCATTAGAAAGTTGCAATATTTGTAATTCCCACTTGCTTTCATATTGAGTTACCTGTGTTTCAGCTTTAATATTTTCAATAACGTATTCAATGCCGCTAAGCTCTGGCGTATCGCCATAAACAAAATTTTCTACCGTATTAAGTCCATCTAAATTTGCCAACGTAATACAATAAGAAAGCTTGCCATCACGCCCTGCTCTGCCAATTTCCTGTGAATAATTTTCAATTGATTTAGGTAAGTCATAATGAAAAACAAAGCGAATGTCACTTTTATCTATACCCATACCAAAAGCAATAGTCGCCACAATAACTTGTATATTACCCGCCATGAAGTCTGCTTGAATTTGACTACGATGATCATTGTCAAAACCTGCATGGTAGGCACACGCGTTAATACCTGCTTTTTGTAGGTATGCTGCCACTTGCTCTGCGCTGTGTTGTAAAGTGACATAAACAATGCCGCTGCTTTCTTTAAGGTGAGAATTAAAATCAGAGTGCTGTTTTATTTGTTGAGCTAAATAAGCACTTTTATCAACACTAGCTACAGGTACAACAGATAAGTCTAAATTGCTACGGTAAAAGCCTGTTTGGATAATATGATGTTCGTTAATAGCAAATTTTTCTGCCATATCTAGTTTAACTTTTTTTGTCGCTGTTGCTGTTAATAATAGCGTTAAGGGGATATTCAATGCTTGGCGATAACTAGGTAACTTCAAGTAATCTGGTCTAAAATTATGACCCCATTCTGAAATACAATGGGCTTCATCAACTACTAGCATTGAAACAGGTACCGATTGAATAAATTGACGAAAACGTTCATTTTTAAAACGCTCTACCGACACCATTAAAATTTTAATCTCGCCACTGCGTACCGCCGCCATAATTTCTTGTGTTTGGTTGCCTTTTAAGGTGGAATCAATACTCGCCGCAGGTATACCTTTACCCGCTAAAAACTCCAATTGATCTTTCATCAAAGCTAATAAAGGAGAAACAACCAAAGTTAAATGTGGTAAATGCAATGCGGTTAATTGATAACATAAAGACTTGCCTGAGCCTGTAGGAAATATTGACAACGTTGAGTCACCATTGAGTAACTGACTAATGGTTTGCTCTTGGCCTGACCTGAAATAATCAAAGCCAAAGACTTCTTTCAGTGAGATTTGCTTGGATTGCATAATATTTTAATAGATAGTTGACTAATGAGTATTAAGGCTCTTCATCAATAATGACCTCACCAGTATTTGAGTCATAAAAAATTGACATTGCTGGTCTCACAACTAAAGTATAGGTACAAGTATTAGCGCTATAGGTTACTTGATAGTCCATTGTGGTATCGGTTGAAACTGTAGGAGAGTTAGTATCTAACAATGTGCGCCAAACTGATATACAATCATTGGTGTTATTTAACTTGGGGTCAGCTTCATATGGTGGGTAGCTTTGTGCAGGCCAACCTGATGAATTCATATCCATAGTAACCCCAGCTCCATTTAATTCTAAATTATCAACGGAACTAGTGTTACCACCTGCGAACCATTTAGTATGAGCAAGAGTAACTCCACCTTTAAAAGCACCACCAGTAGCATGAACTGTTGCGCTATATGCATCATCTTGTAAATTAATATACTTAGGTAACGCAACAACAGCCAGAATACCTAGAATTACAATCACAACGACTAACTCAATCAAAGTAAAACCTTGTTGCTTAACCATTAAAACCTCTAAAAATAATTAACTGAAAAATGCTGTTTTGTACTTCATCATACCTTTGCTAATAAAACTAATAAAACATTATTTTTCAACAGCGATTACCGATATTTCAACCAACAATGCTTCGCGTGCCATTTTAGCCGCAACACAAGCCCTAGCAGGCGCATAACCTTCAGGAACCCAAGCATCCCAAACAGTGTTCATATCAGCAAAATAACTCATGTCTTTAACATAAATAGTAGCCGATAAGATATGCTTTCTATCACTACCCGCTCGATGTAATAATTCATCTACTTTATCAAGCATGGTTTGGGTTTGTTCGGTAATATCTTTGGTCGCATCTGCCGCTACCTGACCACATAAATAGATAGTGCCGTTATGTTTTACTATGCGACTCATACGTTGTTTTGTTTCTTGCCTTTCAATCGACATTATTATTTCTCCAACATATCAATAAATTTTTGTGATTGTTCAATGGCTGCGTTCATGTCTTTAATTAATGTACCAACATCTTTCTCAATTGATACCATTTCACCTTGCAATGCACCAATCGCCTTGGCATTTAAGTTATGTTTTAAAAACAGACTATTGTCTTTTAGTGCGGATAAAACAGGTGCCATTTTACTTTCAGCTTTTCGCATTGACTTAATCAATGTTCGATAACGACGCTCTGTTTCCTTTAATTTTGTCGAGCTTTGCCTTTTAAGATTTGAACTGGATATTTGTTCTATTTCATCTTGCCATTCTTCAAATAATGCATCAGAAACATCTTCAATTTTTTCAATACGCGAACTAACAAGCTCAGCCGCTTCTTTAGAATCTTCATATTGCTCTTGAATGACATTATATTGTTCTTCAAGATCACCGCCATCAAAGTTAATTAATGCAGTCATTTCTTCTAATGCTGATTTAAACTGTTCTTGAGCTTCTTGTTGAGATTCTTTAGCATCAACCACACGATCAACCATGATGTCACGTTTGTGAATACCTACTTTTTCCATCGCTGAGTAATAGGCACTTGAACAAGCAGACAAGATTAAAGCTGTTAATAGTATTAGTAATGTACGTTTGAATTTGAACATGAACCTTTCCTTTAATTTTTCATTTATCACTTTGATATTAAATCTAAAGTATTCTACTCGCAGTAGCTACAAAAAGTTAAACCTTTGCAGTAAAAAATAAAACCTCAGTGTTTTTCAACAATGAGGTTTTAAGTATTAATCTAATTTTGTTAGCATTATTCCTCAAGATCACCACCGTCAAACTCGAAGAAAGTTAAACAAAAAACCCCACTAAAAGTGAGGTTTTCATAAATAAACTAATTTACTTGTTGTACTTTAATCGTTATTTTTTAGCGAAACGTCTGCCTGCTAAACCAAATAATGCTAAAGCAAAAATAGCTAGTGTAGTAGGTTCAGAAACGCCTACAGGTGGATCAACAACCTGACCACCTCTTACTTCAAAACGATACAAACCAGCAACACCTACATTTGAGGTGCCTGTTAAACCTAACATAGCTGCTTGATTTCCTGCTGCACTTAATTCAGCAAAGTCAGTTCCGTTACCTGAATTCCAACCAGCACGAGCAATCGTACCACCTAAACCACCAGAACCACCACTAGCATTTCCTGTAGTCCAATTTAAGTCTTCATAACGAAATTCTATATCAAAATCACCGCCACCTTGATCAATTAATGCTAATTGAAAGCTATTTAACAAACCAGTTTGGCTGCTATAATAACCAACATCATCCCACGTTGCAGTAAAGGTGTCACCAACAGCGTCTAAATCCCAGTACACCATATTACTACCCGTTGAGTTGCCACCAGGTGTTGCTGTAGCTGCACCGCCACGAGTGTCTACATCAGCAAAAAATGGCGCAATAATTGGATTATTAGTATTGGCTGTTAAGTCTCCTGGAGTATAGGCACTTAAAGAATTTGCAAAAGTAACGTTGCCGTTATTATTCAAATACAAGCTTGTATAGGTATTACCAAAAAAGTCTAAACCACCTGAAAAAACAGTAGATAAGTCTAAAAGAGCAGTTGAACCATCATCGTTACGTGAAAGAGAATTTTCACCAAAACCTTCAGTGCCACCTAAGCCGTTAGTTAATACTGTTGCTGATACCGCAAAAGAGCCTAAAGTTAATGTTGTTGCCAACAATAATTTTTTAAAATTCATAATACAATTCCTTTTTTGTTAAAAGATAAATAAAACTACTATTATTTTATACAAAGCACTTATCATACCAAGAAAAATAAAACCATAATTAACAACAAATTAAAATAAAAAAATAAACTACCACATAACTTTTGTAAAAAAATCTGACAGTTAATTGTTATACCCGTTTACAACAAAATTATTCCCATTCAATAGTAGCAGGTGGCTTACCACTGATATCGTAAACAACTCTTGAAATACCATCAATTTCGTTAATAATGCGATTAGATACTAACCCTAAGAAATCATACGGTAAATGTGACCAACGCGCAGTCATAAAGTCAATAGTTTCAACACAACGTAATGACACAACCCAATCATATTTACGGGCATCACCCATTACACCAACAGAGCGTACGGGTAAGAAAACCGTAAAAGCTTGGCTTACTTTATGGTACAAGTCGGCTTTGTGTAATTCTTCAATAAAAATAGCATCGGCACGGCGAAGTAAATCAGCATATTCTTTTTTCACTTCACCTAAAATACGAACACCTAAACCAGGGCCTGGGAACGGATGACGGTAGAGCATGTCATACGGTAAACCCAACTCTAAACCAATTTTTCGCACTTCATCTTTAAATAATTCACGTAATGGTTCAACTAAGCCCATTTCCATGTCATCGGGTAAGCCACCCACATTATGATGCGACTTAATAACATGAGCTTTACCTGTTGCTGAAGCTGCAGATTCGATCACATCAGGGTAAATGGTACCTTGTGCTAACCATTTAGCATTTTTCAGCTTCTTCGATTCTTCATCAAATACTTCAACAAAAACATTACCAATGATTTTACGTTTTTTCTCAGGATCTGCTTCAGTGGCTAAACGATCCATAAAACGATCTTCCGCTTTAACATGAACAATATTTAAGCCAAAATGCTCGCCAAACATATCCATCACTTGTTCGCCTTCATTTAACCGAAGCAAGCCGTTATCCACAAATACACACGTTAGTTTATCACCAATAGCGCGTTGTAATAACATAGCAACCACTGATGAATCAACCCCCCCCGATAAGCCTAAAATAACTTCATCATCGCCTACTTGAGCTTTCATTTTGGCTATAGCATCTTCTATAATTGATGCTGACGTCCATAACTTTTCACATTGACATATATCAACAACAAAGTGCTCTAAAATGCGCAAACCTTGTTTAGTGTGAGTAACTTCTGGGTGAAACTGTACACCGTAGAATTGCTTATTTTCATTTGCTATTGCTGCAAATGAACAGTTGTCTGTTTTAGCAACCGTTACAAAACCTTCAGGAATTGCAGAAACTTTATCACCATGACTCATCCAAACATCTAATAGAGCATTGCCATTAGCGCTAATACTGTCTTCAATAGCATTGAATAAAGCAGATTTAGTCACTACCTCAACAGCTGCATAACCAAATTCTTTATAGTCGCTGCTTGCTACGCTGCCTCCAAGCTGCTCAGCCATTGTTTGCATACCGTAACAAATACCCAAAACAGGTACGTTAGCAGTAAATACATACTCAGGCGCGCGTGGTGAATTATCCATTGTTACTGACTCTGGGCCACCTGCAAGAATAATTCCTGTTGGGTTAAATTCTTTAATTTGTGCTTCTGTCACATCCCATGACCAAAGTTCACAGTAAACACCAATTTCACGTACACGACGCGCAATAAGTTGTGTGTATTGTGAACCAAAATCTAATATCAGTATGCGGTGATCATGAATGTTTTTACTCATAATGCTTTCTCTTTTAAAAAGTAAAACAGGCTGACTAAAGTCAACCTGATAAAAATTGTTTTTGACGATCTTTGTGAATTAACAAAGCATTGAGAATTTTAATTTGAATTCAAGGCGGTAGCGCGGAGTTGACGGTAGTCAATGAGCACTTCCAACGCGGAAGTCATATTAAAAGGCCAATGCCAAGCAGATCTAACCCGTTCTATAGTTGGGTGCTTCTTTGGTGATAGTTACGTCATGTACATGAGATTCGCCCATACCTGCTGAGGTGATCTTCATAAACTCAGGTTTAGTACGCATCACTTCAATAGTGGCACTACCCGTTAAGCCCATAGATGAACGCAAGCCACCCATTTGCTGATGAATAATTGCAGTTACAGGTCCTTTATAAGCAACACGGCCTTCTATACCTTCAGGTACTAATTTATCTGCTTCACCATCACTTTTTTGGAAGTAACGATCACTTGAACCTTCTTTTTGGCTCATTGCGCCTAAAGAGCCCATACCACGATATGACTTATAGTAACGACCTTGATAAAGTTCAACTTCGCCTGGTGCTTCTTCTGTACCTGCTAACATGCTGCCAACCATTACACAATGCGCGCCAGCAACTAGGGCTTTAGCAATATCACCTGAAAAACGAATGCCGCCATCAGCAATGACTGGAATACCCGTATCTTTTAGTGCTTCTACAGCGTTTGAAATAGCGGTTAATTGCGGTACACCAACACCTGTAACAATACGCGTGGTACAAATTGAACCTGGGCCAATTCCTACTTTAACGGCATCAACACCTGCATCTGCCATTGCTTTTGCGCCAGCACCAGTAGCAACGTTACCCGCTACAATTTGTAAATCAGGGTACTTGTCGCGCGTTTCTTTTACTCTATCTAACACACCTTGTGAATGCCCATGAGAAGTATCAATTAATAACACATCAACACCCGCAGCAACTAAAGCATCAATACGTTCGTCAGTACCAGCACCAACACCTACCGCAGCGCCAACACGTAAACGACCTAATTCGTCTTTACAAGCATTCGGTTTGTTTTCAGCTTTTTGGTAATCTTTTGCAGTGATAAGGCCCACTAATTTAAATGCATTATCAACAACTAATATCTTTTCAATGCGATTTTCATGCATTAACCCTAAAATTTCTTCACGGGCGGCACCCTCTTTAACCGTCACTAAGTTTTCTTTAGTGGTCATTAATGCCGATGCAGGCTTCGTTAAGTCTGTTTCAAAGCGTAAATCGCGACCCGTAATAATACCGACCAAGTTATTTTCATCATCAACCACAGGAAAACCTGAAAAACCTAAATCATCTGCTTTGTGCATAATTTGTTCAATAGAGTCAGATGCACTGACAGTCTTAGGATCGGATACAATACCACTCTCATACTTTTTAACTTGTGAAACGTTACTGGCTTGTTCTACGATAGTCATATTTTTATGAATAAAACCTAAACCGCCTTCTTGCGCTAATTTAATAGCCAAACGTGCTTCTGTTACTGTGTCCATAGACGCAGATACTATAGGTACATTCAAGCTGATTTTTCGGGTTAAACGGGTTTGTAAGTTGGCTGTATGAGGTAGTACCGCAGAGTGAGCAGGTACTAATAAAACATCGTCAAAAGTTAACGCTTCTTGGGCAATTCGTAACATCGCAATATCACCAGAGTTAGATATGAGTGAGTACTAAACAAATATAAGTTAGTACTGAATATTGCGGCAGAATTTTAACCGTTTTCTGGTTTTAGGTAAACATAAATTTGCTTTAAAGCACAATATATTTTAATGAACTTTATTAAACCAAGGAAAAATAAATGCCCTAAATGAATTTTACCAAGATATACTATCACTCAACCAAGTTTTAACGCATTAACAAACAGCATCTATGGCAACACAGCACATTTTACAAATTAGCGAACTCACTAAAAAAGTCCGTTTTATGCTTGAAACTGAGTTAAATACGGTTTGGTTAACAGGTGAAATATCCAATTTTGTCGCTGCTAGCTCAGGCCATTGGTACTTGTCGCTAAAAGACAGTAAGTCACAGGTGCGCTGTGCCATGTTCAAGGGCAATAATAGGCGGGTTAGATTAAAACCAAGTTCACTACCAAAAAATGGACAACAAGTATTGGTTAGAGCCAAAGTATCTTTGTATGAGCCCAGAGGAGATTTTCAATTAATTATTGAGCAAATGGAGGGGGCTGGTGAAGGTTTATTACGCCAACAATATGAGCAATTAAAAAATAAACTTAATGCACTTGGTGTGTTTTCCCATGACCATAAACAAATTATACCAACACACATTCAAACAGTAGGCATAGTTACTTCACCTACAGGTGCAGCCGTAAAAGATATTTTAACTGTACTTAATCGCCGCAACCCCAATATTCAAGTAACAATTTATCCTGCATTAGTACAAGGAGAGTATGCCAGTAACGATATTTGTCACGCAATCAACCAAGCAAATAATCGTAAAGAATGTGATGTGCTCATTGTTGGCCGAGGAGGAGGGTCACTCGAAGATCTTTGGTCTTTCAATGAAGAAAGTGTTGTACAGGCTATTTATGATTCAGCTATACCTATCATCAGTGCTGTTGGTCATGAAATTGATACAACGTTGAGTGATTATGTTGCCGATTTACGCGCTGCAACACCATCGGCTGCAGCTGAGTTAGTTTCAAGTGATAGTAGTGAGTTATTGAAAAAAATAGAGATGCTTATCCAACGGTTAAAACTGTCTATAGCGCGTAAAAATTCGTTATTATTTCAAAAATATAATCATCTTCAACATAGATTAACGCAAGTTCATCCTGAGCAACAATTACTTGTGCATCAACAAAAATCTGATGAATTAAACCTACGATTAACACAAGTAATCAAGCGATTGATAGCGCAAGCACAGCATAAGCCAAAGCAATTACAACAACGACTAAATCGTTTATCACCCAATAAGCAACTTATTGAAAATCAAGCTCAAGCTACACAGTTAAAACAACGGTTAACCTATGCAATGCAAAGTAATTTACAACATAAAAGTGAGTTATTTGTTCATTTAATTGAGCAACTACAATTGGTAAGCCCATTAGCAACAATTGCAAGAGGTTATGGCGTTATTCGCAATACTGAACAAAAAGTCATTAGTTCAGTTGCACAAGTAGCTATTAACGATGAAATCACTGTGCAGGTGACTGATGGATCAATTAACGCTAAAGTGATTTATAGCAATTAATCTTGCGATGTAATAATGGTTAACAATAATTGACTCACTTGATCATTACTTTTCGCATCAAATTTAACACCAAAAGATAGTCCCCCTATTTGCTGCTTCAAATTACACACAGAGCCGTTCAGTTTGAAATTATTGCCGCCTTGCTCATCTTCAATTACAATTTCCAGCGATTTTTTTTCCGCTAATACTAATTTTTCACCGTTATCGATACTCAACTGACAACCATTAATGGATAAGTTAGTGATAGTGGTATGCCAATAATTTTGATCTATCTTTATTTTTGCATGTATATGCGTATCAATACGGATAGATGAGCGCAAGTTTTGCAAACCAACAGCGCGAGGAAAGTCTAATACCATAATGCGAGATGGCATTTGTAAGGTTTGTTTTATCGAGCTAACAAAGGCAACCACAACTCCCTCATGACCTTCAATTAAACCACGAACAGTAACCGAGGCTCCTTGAGTTAAATGCTGAGAAAATTTACCTAATTTATTTGCTTCGGGAAATTGAATTAATACATATTTCTTAGGTAGGTAACCGATAAATGTTGTTCTAAATCGACTCCGTTGACCCGCAGGCGTTGCGACTTCAATCGTGATCAATGAACCAGCATGAAGCAACTCCAAGTTACGATTTAAACGAGTTGCGGTATCAATATTTGAAGGTTTTTCAGCCATAAATGTACAGTGTATATTAAATATTAAACCACACTAGTCAAAGAAACAGTTAAAAGCAATAGAAATTCGTTTTGAGATGCGGATTACGAGTAACGAACGTCTCAAACTTGCTATTTATTATCTTTATTATAACCTTGAGTTGCTCTAGCCATTTTCTTTTGTTCGGTAAAAGTTAATTTTTTCTTACCTGCAAAAGGGTTTGACGTTTCTCTAAATTCAATGCGAATAGGTGTACCCATTATTTTTAAAGACTTACGATAATAGTTCATTAAATAGCGTTTATATGAACTAGGTAATTTTTTCGCTAAGTTTCCATGTATAACGATGATAGGTGGATTATAACCACCTGCATGAGCATATTTAAGCTTAATACGACGACCTTGATGCATAGGTGGTTGGTGATCAAATACCGCCATATCCAATATTTTTGTCACCATTGCAGTAGAAATTCGTTTCGTAGCGCTAATAAAGGCTTCTTCTACTGATTCATATAAGTGACCAACACCTGTACCGTGTAAAGCAGAAATAAAATGAACTTTAGCAAAATCAATAAAACCCAAACGACGATCTAATTCAGTTTTAATTCTATCTTTTACGTGGTCATCTAATCCGTCCCATTTATTAACCGCTAACACAAGCGATCGACCAGACTCTAGAATAAACCCTAACAAGCTTAAATCTTGATCGGTAATCCCTTCTCGGGCATCAATAATGAGCAAACAAACATTAGCGTCTTCAATAGCACGTAATGTTTTAATTACTGAGAATTTTTCAACGACGTCTGTCACATTTTTACGACGACGAATACCCGCAGTATCAATTAATGTATATGAACGACCATCGTGCTCCATCGGGATATAAACACTATCACGCGTTGTTCCCGGCATGTCATAAACCACAACACGTTCTTCACCCAATATACGGTTAGTAAGCGTTGACTTACCTACGTTAGGTTTACCAATAATAGCTAGCTTAATAGTGTCATTTTCGTTCGGTGCTTGTTCAA
>JADGDH010000034.1:0-13722 GCA_016745015.1 Colwellia sp. | reverse complement strand
TTGTTCAAGTTCGGCCTCTGATAACTCGGTATCATAGTCACCATCAAATTCTTCATTAACAGAATCTGTATTTTCACCATCATTTTTTGGCTGCCCTAATTCTTCTATATGCGGCGTTAATGCTAGCGTTAATAGTTGAGTTACACCTCGGCCATGAGCAGCAGCAATTTGATGCACATCTTCACCTAAACTTAATGCATAAAATTCAGCTACGGCAGAATCCGCATCAATACCATCTACTTTATTTGCCACTAAAAATATTTTTTTATCTTGTTTACGTAAGTAATCAGCAATACCGTAATCAGCTGACGTTAAACCATCTCGCGCATCAACTAAAAATAGCACAGCATCTGCTTCTTCAACAGCCATTAAAGACTGCTCAGCCATTAGGGTATCTATACCTTCTTCATTGCCTTGAATTCCGCCAGTATCTATTACAATAAAGGGGTGTTCTTCGACTTCGGCTTTACCGTATTGACGATCTCGGGTTAAACCCGGGTAATCGGCAACCAAAGCATTTCTAGAACGCGTTAAACGATTAAATAATGTTGATTTACCAACATTTGGGCGGCCTACAAGGGCAACGACAGGAAGCATGAAAACCTCAAAAAAACTTCATTTTAAAATAAGTAACGGCTCCACATGCGAAAGCACAGGAGCCGTATGTACATTTGGCGCGAACAGGACAACATTTCCTGTGTTATCTAATAAGCCACTTCCATGTTGCGTGAACTCACGCCTAGTAAAAGTGTTGAGCTTATTGCTCTGCTTTTATAATTTTAGGTGTTTCAATAACCTGTAAGTCGCCATCGCGTGATTGGCTATACAAAATGTTATCAACCACCGTCGGTGTAGAGTGAATACCGCTACCATCAACTTTATGACGTGCAACAATGTCACCTGTATCTTGGTCTAACCAATGCAAGTAACCTTCGAAATCACCAACAACAACGTAATTATCAATCACTGCAGGGCCAGTTACACCACGATTAGCAAGCGCTAAATTACTCCAACGCTCAATACCATTGACTCGGTCTATTGCATAAATATGACCACGTAAGTTTGTTAAAAAAATAGTATTACGATAAATTGAGATTTGACGATAAGAAGAGTATTGGCGTTTCCAAAGAACCCGACCACTTTGCAACTCAATAGCGGCTAAGTTACCACGAGATGAAACAGCATAAATTTTGTCACCAAAAACAATCGGGGCAGAATCAACATCAATCACGCGTTCAAGCTCTGTTGAGCCTGTTGGTTCACCAATCTCAGTTGACCAACCTTGCTGACCTTTATCTAATAGGTAAACATTAACACCACCTTTGCCTGTACCAATTAAAACACCACCCGAAGCGATTACAGGAGCACTAATACCACGTAACGTCAATGCAGGAACATCTTGCTCGACTTTCCACACTTCCTCACCGTTATCTGCATTAAAAGCTTTCATGATGCCTGAAGCAGAGTTAACCACAACAATGCCAGAGTCTATCGCTGGTGCGTTAATAATTTCACCTTTGACACTTGCTTCCCACGCGAGTTCTCCTGTTTGCGCATCTAACGCGTAAAGTTTACCATTTTCACTGCCAATAAATATTTTATTTAAGCCTGCTACAGGGCCACCAGAAAGTAAAGCTGAAACTCGGCTATCCCAAAAACTACGTTCATTATTAATATCACTTAGATCCGCTTGCCAAAGTGCCTTACCCGTTTTCTGATCAAACGCGAAAACATCACCAGCTCTACTAGCACTATAAACTTTATCGTATGCAACAATAGGCTTTAAGCGAGAAAAATAATCTCCACTGCCATCACCAACACCTTCTTCCCATAAGACTTTAGGCTCAAACTTTTCATCAAACTCTACTAGTTCAGCAGGTAGGTCAATCGTATCTTCTTCATCAGTTGATGAACATGAAAATAAGGCACTAGAGAACAAAAGCATGGCAATTACTTTAGCGTATTTACCTGCATATTTACCTGCATATTTACCTAGGTAACTATTACTTGTTTGTTGTTTAGAAAAAAGCATTCAATAACCTTCTTTTACTTTTCAGCAGGAACAATAGTCGTTAAATTAATCGCTGTCGCTAAATCATCTAACTTCATTTGTAAGTTTGGGCTACTCGCTAAACCATCTGCAGTAATAGCAACTTGATAAGCATTGCGCGCCAATTCTTTTTTACCTTGTAATAAGTAAATATCGCCCTTTATTTCCTCAATTGCTGCTGTGAAAGATTCAGGTAAAGGCTTAGCTAATGTTGCTAAGGCTTGATCAAATTGTTCTTGCTGAATTTGTACACGTGCTAAACGCACACTGGCAATACCTTTAATACCGTCATTTGGGGCACTTTCTAGAGCCGCTTTTAATTGAGTTTGCGCGCCTGACCAATTTTTATTGGCTGCGGCTTCTTTTGCCAAAGATAATGCAGTTAATGATACATAGCTAGTACCTGAATGTTCACTCATAAATTTTTCAGCATTATCACTAAAAGCAGCTTTATCTTTAACACTATTTTCTATTAATGCTTGATAACTATCTGAAACAGCTAATTCATTATCAAGCTGATTATCTTTATATACATTAAAACCAATAAAGCCAGCAAAACCTAACACTATACCAGCAATAATCATATTGCCATTTTCTTCCCAATAGCCTTTAATTGCTTCTACTTGTTGTTCTTCTGTTTGATAAACTTCCACTACATCACCTTGACTAAAAACTTTAAATTAAATCATCTAACAAACTTGGGATTTTTTCAAACGCCACGTTTTGTTGTTCTTGTTGACCGCGTAAATATTTAACCATAACACTTTGCTGAGCAATTTCATCATCACCTAAAATTAACGCTATTTGAGCCCCTGACTTATCAGCACGTTTCAATTGTTTTTTCATATTGCCGCCGCCACAATGACATTGCAAACGAATATTCGGTGCTTGATCTCGCCATTGTTCAGCTAATGTATTCGCTTTAATTTGTACATTTTCACCTAAAATCACTACATAAGCATCAACTTGTGGGCGAATATTAGCAACTTTGTCTATATTACCTAACATAAGCACCAAACGCTCAATACCTAAAGCAAAACCAAACCCTGGTGTTGCTTTGCCGCCAAGCTGTTCAACCAAACCATCATAACGTCCACCAGCACAAATTGTACCCTGTGCGCCAAGACTTGTTGTAACCCACTCAAATACCGTTCGATTATAATAATCTAACCCGCGCACTAAGCGTTCATTCAATACATATTTAATACTAGCTGCATCTAACCGCTGACACAAACTAGCAAAATGTTCCTTTGTTTCTTCACCAAAGTAATCAGATAATTTTGGTGCATCCGCCAACGCTTCTTGCACTTGTGGATTTTTACTGTCTAATACCCGTAACGGGTTAGTATGCATTCTACGTTTAGAGTCTTCATCTAATAATTCTTCACGCTCAGTTAAATAAATGACTAATGCATCTCTATAATTAGCACGTTCTTCATTACTGCCTAATGAGTTTAACTCTAGTGTGACAAATTCATTGATGCCAAGTTCCCGCCATAAGCGAGAAGTTAATAAAATAACTTCTGCATCAATATCAGGTGTTGCTATTCCAAAGGCTTCTAGGCCAAATTGGTGAAATTGACGATAACGACCTTTTTGTGGTCTTTCATGACGAAACATTGGCCCCATATACCAAAGGCGTTGCTCTTGATTATATAAAAGTCCGTGTTGATTAGCTGCACGTATACAACTTGCTGTTCCCTCTGGGCGCAAAGTTAAACTATCGCCATTACGATCATCAAAGGTGTACATTTCTTTTTCAACAATATCGGTCACTTCACCGATAGAGCGTTTAAATAGTGCCGTTGATTCAACAATAGGCATGCGAATTTCTGCAAAACCATAATTGCTTGCCACTCGACGTAGAACAGACTCAACCATTTGCCAAACATTAGTTTCACTTGGCAGGCAATCGTTCATACCTCGAATTGCTTGTATTACTTTAGCCACTGAACAGGTTCTCTCTTAACTGATAAAAAATGCAGCATGCATTATAGGCAGTTTATGATTAAACGTAAATCATTATGCGCACTGCTGTTATATCAAATAGGCTATTTCACTTCTTTTATATCAATTTTATTTTTTTTTGCCATGCGCTCATCTAACGCATGTGCTTTTAATCGTATTCTTTGTTCAAGTTGATCTACTAAATCAGTATTATCAAAACGCTCTTTTTGACGAACACCATCTAAGTAATAACCGCTTTTTTTGTTGCTACCCGTTAAACCTAAATCTGACACCATCGCCTCACCAGGACCATTAACAATACAACCAATAATTGACACATCCATTGGTGTCATAATATCTTCAATTCGTTGCTCTAAAGCATTCACTGTTGCAACCACATCAAACTCTTGACGAGAGCAACTTGGACAAGCAATTAAGTTAATACCTCGGCTGCGAAGTTTTAATGATTTTAAAATATCAAAACCCACTTTAATTTCTTCAACGGGATCAGCTGCCAATGAAATGCGCAAAGTATCACCGATACCTTGTGCTAACAACAAACCTAAACCAACAGATGACTTTACTGAGCCAGAACGTAAGCCGCCGGCTTCGGTAATTCCAAGGTGTAACGGGTTATCAATTTGTTTAGCTAATAGTTTGTAGGATTCAACGGCAAGAAATACGTCTGATGCTTTCACACTAACTTTAAATTGATTAAAGTTAAGTCTGTCTAGTATATCAACATGGCGCATAGCAGACTCAAACAATGCTTCGGGTGTGGGTTCGGTGTATTTCTCTTGAATATCTTTTTCTAATGAGCCACCATTTACGCCTATTCTAATAGGTATATTTTTGTCTCTAGCACATTCAACAACACTACGAATTCTATTTTCATTGCCAATGTTACCGGGATTAATGCGCAAGCAATCAACACCATATTCGGCAACTTTTAAAGCAATACGATAATCAAAATGAATATCAGCGACTAAGGGGACTTGTACTTGCTTTTTGATTTCACGAAATGCTTCAGCAGCATCCATAGTTGGCACACTTACTCGAACAATGTCAGCACCAACGGCTTCAAGAGCTTTTATTTGAGCAACAGTTGCGGCTACGTCGGTAGTTAGCGTGTTAGTCATAGATTGTACAGTGATAGGCGCATCACCACCAACAGGAACGTTCCCCACCATAATTTGGCGAGATTTTCGGCGAATAATTGGAGATTCTTTAAACATAATTTTTATTACAAACTTATCTTACAAATAACTATAAACTTAGCGGCAAAGTAAACTTAGCGATATTACCTACACTAAAGGCAGACATATCGATAAGCTGACCATTAAAAATAATAGCCGCTAATTCGGGTTTTCCTAATGTGATTTTCAACGGCGCTTTCCCCGTAACAGTCATCACATAGCCTGATTTTTTAACACCCCATGCAATACGCTCACCTGTGGCATCGTAAATATTAACCCAACAATCACCTGAAAAAGTAAAGACAACGGTACTTATATCCGCAATTGGCTTTTGCTCCTCTTTAGAGGCAGTGTTAGGAGTGAATGCTTCTATATCTATAGTTGTTGCTTTTACTTTTGCTTTTGATTCAACAATTATTCGTTTAATGGAGTCTTGCTTTGTCGAATCATTCGTAGTTGGTAATAGTTTTTCTTCGTCTATTACTGACTTATCACTTATTATTTGAGTACTTTCTAACTTACTCCCTAGCTCAGTTAATTCAACTTTATGATTTTTATCTAAACTAGCATTTTGAGGAGTAGAAATAAGCAGCTCTTCAGGTACATTTTCATCCACAGTTTGTTTTGGCTCTTGCTGCCACCACAGTATCATCAAACCACACAATACCGCGGCAATAAAATAACTAAACCACATTAATCGACTATGCTCTGCTTGCTTTTCAGTTAAGTTAGAAAAACTTTGCATTTCACTTCGCTGAACTTCAGCGACACCTAGCATGTCATAAGCACTTAATACTTCATCAATATCAATATTAACGAGTTTTGCATAGCTACGTAAATAACCGCGATTAAACGTTGCGGGTAATGTTTGATCAAATTGATCTTGTTCAATGTTTTGAACAAGATTTTTTTTAAATTTCAATTTGTTTGCGACATCTTCAGTACTAAGTGAAAGTTTTTTTCTCGCTTCGCTTAGCATTTGACCTGGACCAACCACTTCCATATCCTCACTAAGTTCATCAAGTTGTTCGTTATCAAAAGGAATTATTGATTTTTTATTCATCTACTGATTCACCGACTTCGGATTTTCTAAAAATACAATTTCTTTAATTTGAAGTTTTTTGTTTTCACCAATTTTATTCCATTTGCGCAATGCCTTAATTTTTATATTATATTTAACCGAAATATTGTATAAAGTATCTCCTTTTTTAACCACATGAAAGTTTGGAAATTTTTGTGGGTTCCCTACCTCAGTAGGCTTTGGCTCTTCTTTAATTATTTCTGTTATACCTGACTCTAAAACCACAGTACGCTTATCTTGATTTTTTTCTTCATTGATGACTTTAGTTATGGTCTTTTTTTCATCCTCAACAAGAATAGTTGTCGTATCAGCTGCTTTAGATGCTAATAAATCAGTTTTACTAGTATCCTTTTCAGGAATAACAGCTGAAATAATGACTGGTTTCTGCGTTTGAGCCTCTATAGTAGACTCTGCTTTTGCTGCACTACTTATCTTTGTGGTACTGGTTTTTTTTGGTGAAAGCTTAACTACACGCTTATTCGATTTCTGTTGTGCATTTTTAGCTTGTGATTGTTGGTATCTTTTTGCTAAATCATCAGCTTCTATTAACTCAAGTTCATTAAGTATATATTGCTGAGCCTCCCATGATTGAGGATACATTTTGACTAACATAGCCCCATAGTTTTTTGCAGTGTTACGTTGCCCAAGTTTATAATGGACTTTATAAGATAATGCTAAAGATTGAGAAGTAAATCGGCGAGTCACTTTTTCAAAACGTTGTTCAAATAACTTGGCTTGTTTGTAATCACCCATAGCATATTGCAGTCGTACCATTTGGAATAAAGTAGAGGAACTACTTGGACTGTGTAAAATAGCCTTATTCAAATACATTTCTGCTTTAACAAAGTCATCTTTTTGCAAAAAGCAAGATGATAAATTTTCATAACTTTTTGCAACTAAAATATAAGTAGGTACTGAGATCGCTTTTAATAGTTGTTTTTCTGCTGCTTCAATTTGACCTTGTCGACATAAATAAACACCATAATTATTTAAAGTATCTGCATCATCACTTTTTATGGATAGTGCCTTTTCATAAGACTCAACCGTTTGTTTATATTCACCAACCGTTTCATAATAATGAGCAAAAGCGGTGTACACCTGCACCATGTCAGGTGCAAAATTTTTGGCTTTTTCTAAGTTTTGTTTAGCCTGAGGCATATTGCCCATTTTCAAATAACCTAAACCTAGCGATACACGTGTTGCCGCCATATCATCTCTATTAGCTTGGTTTTGAACAACAGGGGTATCATCATTTTCATAATTCTGCGTAACACAGCCTGATAAAAAAACAGGTAACAATGCTAAAGCGGTATAAACAGCTCTTTTTGTAATTAAGTATTTATCCATAATATGCTGAACTTGCTTCATTAGTTTATTTTCATTTAAAGTGTTTTTGATAATAGCGCGATCAGACTATCTTTACCGAAATTTCGTCAGCTTTCACCTGTTTTTTTTCTGTAGAAGTTTTTTGCGGTGTCTGAGTACGTTTAGTTCGGTCTAAAATATCCCCAGCTAACTGACCACAAGCAGCATCAATATCTTCACCACGAGGCCTTCGCGTTATTACTGTTAAGCCATAACTTTGTAATACTTTATCAAAACGATCAATACGAGAATTACTCGGACGAGTATATGGAGAGCCAGGATAAGGATTAAAGGGAATTAAGTTAATTTTGCTAGGTAAATCTTTTAAAACATGAGCCAATGCATGAGCTTGCTCTGTAGAGTCATTAACATGATCGAGCATTACATATTCAATAGTTGCTTGCTTGTTAGCCTTTGAACCATCAATATAACGACCTGCAGCGGCTATAAATTCTTCCAAAGGATACTTTTTGTTAATAGGAACTAATTCATCACGCAAAATATTGTCTGGTGCATGGATTGAAATAGCCAATGCACAATCAACTTTTTCTTTAAGCATATCAAGCGCAGGTACTACACCTGAAGTACTAACCGTAACTCTGCGCTTAGAGAGACCATACCCTAAGTCATTAAGCATAGTATCAAGAGATGGGATTAAGTTTTTCATATTTAGTAACGGTTCGCCCATACCCATCATAACTATATTAGTAATAGGACGTTTACCCGTAATACGAGTAGCGCCAATATCATTTGCTACACGCCATACTTGGCCAATAATCTCGCTCATAGATAAATTACGATTAAAGCCTTGTTGTGCTGTCGCGCAAAAAGTACATTCAAGCGCACAACCTACTTGTGATGAAACACATAAAGTGGCGCGATCATTTTCAGGTATCCATACAGTTTCAACTTCTTGACCACCTTCTAAAACAAGCGCATATTTTATTGTGCCATCGCTTGATACTTGTTTTTTTGATATTTCTGGTGCTTTAATTTCACAATGTCGTTGTAATTTCTCCCTCAATTTTTTATTCAAGTTAGTCATTAGCTCAAAGTCAGAATAACCGAAATGATAAATCCATTTCATTATTTGATCAGCACGAAAAGGCTTTTCATCTATTGAGGCAAAATATTCACGTAGCCCTTGATGATCTAAATTTAATAAATTTATTTTGGTACTTTTTTTGATATTTTCTGTGGCGATTGGGTCGCTCATACAACTAACTCTCAAAATTTATACTGAAAAGAACAGGGAAAACACAGGTGCGGATTGTACGCTTTTCAAGCGAAACTCGCAATTTTACTAATAATACAAAAACACAAAAGGATTTTACTGACTGATCAGTAAAATCCTTTAATAACGCAATGATTAATTAAGCTATTAAACAAAACAATTTTAACTTAGTTCAAGAAGAAAGCGCGGAGCCTACACCGTAGGTGAGCACTTTCGACGATGAAATGAATAAAAGTGTGAAGTTTAAGGGTTAATTAACGAGTGCGAGGGCATACTTCATCATCAGAGAAGAAATAAGCAATTTCACGTGCAGCAGATTCTAAAGCATCAGAACCATGAGCAGCATTTTCGTCAATGCTTTCAGCAAGATCAGCACGGATAGTGCCAGCTAATGCTTCAGCAGGGTTAGTAGCACCCATAATTTCACGGTTTTTAAGAACAGCATTTTCGCCTTCTAATACTTGAACCATTACAGGGCCTGAAGTCATAAATTCAACTAAAGCACCGAAAAAAGGACGTTCGCTATGCTCAGCATAGAAACCTTCAGCTTTCTCTTTGCTTAAGTGTAACATTTTTGAAGCAACGATCTTAAGACCAGCAGTTTCAAAGCGGTTGTAGATTTGACCAATAACATTTTTTGCTACTGCATCAGGTTTTACGATAGAAAAAGTACGTTCGATAGCCATGATAAGCCCTCTTTATAAAAAAATAAATAATAGTATTAAAACTAAAAATTAAGTAATTCAAGTTATTAATACCTTAAAATATATTAAGGTATTAATTTTGGGCGCGATTATAGACGAATAGAGAGCAAAAGACTAATACTATCCATTACTTTGAATTTTATAAATTAGATTTCGCTGTAGTTCATTGAAAAAATGTTACTTTTATATTTAACGTTCTGGTCACTATAAGAAACTAAGACCTCAACTTGAAGATATTAATATTATCTTAACTGTTCATATCTCCGGCTTGGCTAGATTCTCTCATATCTATCATTGTTGGTATGTTCACACACTAGTACGACGGTATTGGCGATACTCAGGTTGCCAAAAATTTCGCTCAATTTTAGCTTGTATTTCATCATCTGATAATTCAAGCGCTAAGCCTTGCTCAAAAGCCACTTTAGCAATAGCAAAAGCAATATTTTTACTTAATTGTGCTATTTCTGTCAGCGGTGGTAACAAGCTTCCTTCTCCAGTATTCGCTAATGGAGAAGCTGCCGCAAGTGTTTCACTGGCAACTTGTAGCATTTCACCAGTAATTCGATTTATATTAGCTGAAATAACCCCTAAACCAATACCAGGAAAAATATAACTGTTATTACACTGCGCTATTGGGAATGTTTTGCCTTGATGTTCAACTGGTTCAAACGGGCTACCTGTAGCAATAATAACATTTCCATTTGTCCAGTTAATCACTTGGCTTGGTGTTGCCTCAACCTGTCTTGAGGGATTACTTAAAGGGAAAATAATAGGTTTATTGCAATGTTGCTTCATCGCTTTGATAACTTCCTCACTGAATAATCCAGCTTGACCTGAAACTCCAATCAAAACATCTGGTTTCGCACCATGCATTACTTCTAGAATAGAAGCAAATTCACCCTCTATTTTCCATGAAGATAAAGCGATTTTACTTTGCACTAATTTTTGCTGGAAATCTCTCAAGTCTTTCATGCCCTGTGTTAGCAAACCAAAGCGGTCAACCATATACACTTGACTACGAGCCTGTAATGGCGCCAGACCTTCTGAAACCATTTGAGTAATTATTTGCTCTGCAATACCACACCCTGCAGAGCCTGATCCCACAAAAGCGACTTTAAGTTGTGATAACTTAACACCCTTACTTCGACAAGCAGCAAGTAAAGTACCAACAGTAACTGATGCTGTTCCTTGTATATCATCATTGAAGCAACATATTTGATTACGATACCGGTTTAAAAGCGGCATAGCATTTGGTTGCGCAAAGTCTTCAAATTGAAGCATAACATGCGGCCAACGACGCTTAACTGCACTAATAAATAACGCTAAAAACTCATCGTATTCAGTTTGACCTATACGCTTATGACGAGCGCCCATGTACATTGGTTCATCTAATAGTTTTTGATTATTAGTGCCAACATCTAGCATAACAGGTAAGGTATAAGCAGGGCTAATACCACCACAAGCAGTATACAAAGATAGTTTCCCAATAGGTATTCCCATACCACCTATTCCCTGATCGCCTAGACCTAGAATGCGCTCTCCGTCAGTCACTACAATTATTTTCACTTTATTTTTAGTGGCATTTCGTAAAATATCATCTATTTGATGTCTGTCTTCATAAGAAATAAAGAGCCCCCGTGAACTACGATAAATATCTGAAAATTGCTCACAGGCATCACCCACTGTTGGCGTATAAATAATAGGCATCATTTCAGCTAAGTGACTTTGTACTAATTTAAAAAATAAGGTTTCATTATTATCATGAATTGCACGTAGATAAATATGCTTATTAATATCATTATGGAAAGAACAATACTGACGGTAGGCTCTAGCAACTTGTTCATCTATCGTTTCAAACCGTGGTGGTAATAAACCCGTTAAATTAAAGTTAATACGCTCTTGATGATCAAACGCGCTGCCTTTATTTAATAATGGTGTTTCTAATAGTGCTGAGCCAGCGTAAGGGATATATAAAGAGCGTTTGTTTTTAGTCATTTTTATTTATTGCTTCTGTTGAGGGTTATCATCCTGATGAATATCAGAAATACATTATATTAATACCAATTGGAGTATAAATGATATTTCTATTTCAATCCTGAATAAATCCTCCTATGAGTAATTTAAGTTTAACTAAAACTTAAATTACAGCTTAGATTAAAATAATAGATGAAACCAAAGGTAGTCTGCTATTAACATTAGTATAAGCCACAGTAATAGCAACCTTGCTCTTTTGCAAAACTTACAATCAGTATGCCACCACTTTTGAAATTGGGCGATAAAAGTATTTTTTATCATTTACCTGAACAGCCTTTTTAGTTTGGAGTCATTTCCTCTGGGTTAAATAGTTAACGTGAAAGTTACTGGCCCATCATTCAATAATTGTACTTTCATATCGGCAGCAAACTCACCTGTTGGTACTGTAAAGCCTTTATCACGCAATTGCTGACAAAAATATTGATAAAGATCATTGCTAAATTCAGGTTTAGCTGCCGAAGTAAAGCTGGGGCGCATGCCACTATTGGTGTCTGCTGCTAAAGTGAATTGCGATACAACTAAAATATCACCATTAACTTGCTTAACATTAAGGTTCATTTTTCCATTTTCATCATTAAAGACTCTATAACCAGCAACCCGCTCAGCAAGGCGCTTGGCCTTTGGCTGAGTATCTTCAGGCTGAACCGCTAGAAAAACTAGCAATCCCTGCTCTATTTCACCAATAACCTTCTCTTTAACAGTAACACTCGCTGAGCTTACTCTTTGAATTAATGCAATCATTCAACGTCACACTCTAATTCATATTCTTGTAAAGACACAGTAATTACAGCACCTCCCAGCACAATTAACCAAGATAGATAGACCCATAAAAATAAAATTGGCACTATCGCAAGTGCTCCATATATAGCTTGATAAGAGGGGAATGCAGTTAAATATACTGCAAATATTTTTTTTGCAAATTCAAATAAAATAGCCGCAACCAATGCACCTGAAAAAGCATACTTAAAAGGCACCGCCTTATTAGGGACTAACATATATAGAAGAATAAAAGCAGCCATGGAAGACAATAGCGGTATCATCCTAAAAAACGTGTTAGTAATACCAAAACTATCGTCAACCCCCAATGAAACTAACGACACAATATAAGACGATATAGCAATGCTAGCACCAACTAAAATAGGGCCTAAGGTTAATATCATCCAATACATTGAAAATGAAGTTATAAGGCGGCGCTTTTTAGTCACTTGCCAAATATTATTAAAGGTTTTATCAATAGAAGATATCAATAACAACGCAGCAACAAATAAAAATGAAATAGCAACAGCAGACATTTTAGAAGCATTATCAACAAAAGAAGATAAATATTGCTGCACCACATCACTAGCAGTTGGTACAAAATTATTATAAACAAATTGTTCAACACTATGATGAATATCAGCGAATATTGGGAAGGCAGTAGCCACTGACAATGCCACTACCATCATAGGCACCAGTGACATTAAGCTGACATAAGAAAGGTAACCCGCAACAACTTGTAGCTGCTCTTTTTTAATTCGCTTCCCTAGATAGCGAAAAAACGATAAGTAATATCGCCAAGGTATAGAGTGTTTTACTCTTTTAAAAATTACTTCCAGAAAACTCATATTTACTAACAATTTTGTGATTTTTTAATAATAAATATTATACTATGATAACCACTTAAAATTTACTAGTAATACCAAGTAAACTCAAAGTATGGATTTCATGAAGCCTGCTTTCAATTTACTTGGGCATATAAGGAAACAAGATGGCAAGTCAAGGTTCAGCAGGTAATGTTATTGCAGCAATATGCAATGTGTTTTTTCCAGGTTTAGGGCAGTTGGTACAAGGGAGAATTTTACCTGCAATTATTTTTGCCATAGTTTGTGTCGGTGGTTATGCGCTATGGTGGTTAATAGTTCCAGCAATAATTGCAGGGATTTTTCATTTATATTCAATTTATGATGCCGCAACATATATAAATAATGATTGATGCTACATCATATTGAATGATATAAGGCTTCTTTCAGCCCATCGGGTTTGCCAGCTTCGCTGGGCAAACAAAAAAAGCCGCCTGATTGTACATCAGACGGCTTTTCAAATTTACTATGCCTTTCTAAACGTTACTTAGG
>JADGDH010000164.1 GCA_016745015.1 Colwellia sp. | reverse complement strand
GCAAGGAGAGCGAAGTGTTACAACAAACCATATCGCTGCGCATTTAGGTATTAGCCCAGGTAATTTGTATTATCATTTTCGAAATAAAGAAGACATTATTCTGTCTATTTATGAAGAATATGCTAGTAACTTACTTCTTGAAACCTTTCCTCAAGTTGACCGTGACGTTAAGCCACTGGATGCAATCATTCTCTATATGGATGCGGTATTTCAGACGATGATGAGGTTCAGGTTCTTCTATAGCAACTTGCCTGTTTTACTCGATAAAAATCCAAGCTTGCGTGAAAAATATGTTGAAGTACAACACTTAATTGCTGAGCGTGTTAGTCAGTTACTCATTTCTTTAAGAAGCGCAAGCATCATTGACTTTGATGATGAAGAGTTAGCTGATATCGTTAGCATTTTACGTCTCATTAATACTTTCTGGTTGAGTTTTTATCAAACACAAAACATTGTGCATGAAATTAATGATTCTGTATTTTATCAAGGTGTGTTAAAAATATTAGTTATTTTACGCCCTTATACTACTGACAAAGCAATGCCTGAACTTATAAAAGCAAGAGGTATGTATCAACAACGTTATCAAAATGCGTTAGGCCAACCATAATATTCCTTTATAATTAATAGCTTAGATAACCCTCAAGTAACAGCCGCCAACTTTCCATTTGCCAATAAAAATTAGGGTGTTGTTTTATTTCCTTTAAAAATGAACGTTGTAATCTTGCTATATTGTTTTTCTGCCAAACGCTTTGGTTTGACGCTCTAACTTCACCGCGATCAAAATCAATTAAAAAAACATTTTTTTGTTCATCAATCAAAATATTGTGAGCATTGAGATCATGGTGATAAATATTGTGGTCGTGAAAGTGCTTTATAGTTTCACCAATCTTTTTCCATAAATCATTTGATATGGATTGCTTTGATAGTATTGCGACTAAATCTTGAGAATTTTCAATGCGACTGCTGAGTAAGTCTGCTTGATAAAATAAGCCCTGACGAATAACACGGTAAGCGATCGGTTTAGGAGCAGGCAATGATAATTCTTGCATAAGAGCTAACAAATCAAATTCTCGCGCGGCTCGGGTGTTTTTTTGTGTGGTGAACAAATAACTGTCATTAATTATTTTACCAATTAAACCACCTCGATAGTAATGCCGAAGAACCCAGTGTTTTGATTGATTACTTTTCTTGTCATTATATTGAATAAACCAAGTTGTACCTCTCCCTTGTGCAGAGCCTGTAATGGCATTTTTTTCTTGCCAATATTGTGCAGATAGCATGCGAGAGCTGAAATTTTTTATTTCATTTTTATCGAAAAGGCAGTAAGTATTTGCCTCTTCAAAAACTTCTAACTTCATACCTTGGTTCATCTTATTAGTTCCTGTACTTGCGTTAAAGTGCGAGTACTTGCTCCTTGATTATTAAGTACCACTTGATATGCTTGAGAGCCTAACAAGCTTGCTGCGTCTTTGTCTTCTAATAAGTTTATTACTGCTTGAGCTAACGCTTGAATATTGTTTTTTTCTTCAGAAGATGATAATTGCACAATGCCTTGGCTTTGTTGTAATTGCATTAAAACTTCTACGAAATTGCTCATATCGCTGCCCACAATAATAGGTTTTTTGAACAATGCTGGCTCTAATGGGTTATGACCGCCAATATGGCTAAAGCTTCCACCCATGGTAACAATATCGGCTAACGCATAAGCAGGCATTAATTCACCTAACGTATCGAGCAACCATATATCTTGATCAGTCACACGTATATTTTCACTGCGTTTGGCAAGTGAATAGCCTTGACGAACGCAAAGCTTAGCTACCGAACTAAAACGTTCAGGATGCCTTGGTACTATAATGAGTAATAGCTCAGGGAATAATTTTTTAATTATTTTAAAAGCCGCCAAAGCTATTTCTTCATCGCCTTGGTGTGTACTGGCTACTAACCAAAGCTGTCTCTGTGAAGGCTGTTTCTGTGAAGGTAATAACTCTGCTAATTTGGCTTGTTTCTCATTAGTGCTAGCGGTAATGCTAATATCAAATTTAAGGTTACCTGACATTTCACATTGCTCAGTACTAGCCCCTAATTGAATAAAGTGGTTTAAGTTATCTTGGCTTTGGCATAGTATTTTATCGAAACGATTCAAGGCAGGTTTTATAAGCGCCCTAATTTTTTGATAACTTTTTACTGAATTGGCTGATAAGCGCCCATTAATCAATAACAACTTTATTTTTTTACTCGCACACTGGCTGATTAAATTTGGCCATAATTCCGTTTCCATGAAAATCATTAGCTTTGGCTGCAAGCGTGCTAAAAATAATTGCGTGCAAGGAAAAATATCTAAAGGTAAAAATGCATGCTGTACACGTGAGCCAAACTGCTTTTTGACTTGCGCTGACCCTGTAGGGGTGAATGTAGTAACTGTAATAGGCAAATGTGGGTATTGCAGTAATAATTGTTCTACAAAAGGCGTTAATGCAATCACTTCGCCAACACTAGCTGCATGAACAACAATACCACCTTTACTGTGAGCTTTAGAGTAGGAACTAGGAAAAAAGCCTAAACGCTCACTTAAGCGCTGGCGGTACTGAGGGTTATTGATTGATCGAAATAACAGAGCCAGTAATAAAATTGGGAATAGTAATAATATAGTTATTCGGTAAATTAATAACGCAAGCATAAATTTTTCTATAGTGAGTGTTCTATAGCGAGTTTATGATAGATTATACCTAAGTTTGATTAAATACCTATTATTATGAATATACTAATTCAACAACAGTCAAAACTCTTTTTTACATCACTAACCACATCGTTAATAACTTTACTGGCTGTTATGCTAATTTCAGTTAATACTTATGCTTATGATAAAAAAAAACCATCTGAAAATGATATTGAAAATCCCCTGCAAGTATTGAAAATAAAGGCGAGTACAGATGATGAATTTTTACTACTTGCAGATTATTATCAGGGCGAAAAACACGCTGGCGGGGTTATTGTTTTGCATGACTGTAATAATGAACGGCGTGCTTATAGTGCAGTAGCAAAAAGTTTAGCTCAACAAGGCTTGCATACGTTGTCGGTAGATCTTCGTGGCTATGGAGAAAGTGTTTCTCAAGCATATTCACGAGAAGCAGTAAAACGACAAGCTACAGATATTGTTGCTTATCAGAGTGAAATGGCATTGATAACCGCAAACTGGCCTGATGATTTATTAGCAATGCATAAATTTTTAGCTAAAAAAACAGATAAAAACAAAGGTATTTCGGTTGTCGCAAGTGGTTGCACTACTTCTTATGCGGTAGCTTTAGCTGAAAAAATCAACCTTAACTCCATGGTTATGATTACGCCCCAAATGACTTACAGTGATAAAGAGCGTTATAAGAATCTTGTAGACATTCCAAGTTATTTTATTACTTCATCACATCATCAAAACAGTTATACCACAGCGCAAGAGTTGTTTACTTGGAATGGTGCCAAGCGCTCTAAGCTGCAAATTTTTAAAGGTACTGACTATAACCATCAACTAATTTCTCGTAAAAAACATCTAGTAAATGATATAGCTCTTTGGGTTAAATCCACCCTTAGATAAAGAATTAAAACCATAAATATAGCCCATAGTAAGAATAATCTTACATATTTATACTTTTCATTAATATAATATTTGGGAATTAACTGCTTAAGAAAAAGTTAAAGCGTACAATATTTACATTATTAACTTATCTATTGGTGTTGAGGGCTAACATGTCAAAAAATAATTTAGCAAATTTTTACAACCATATTCAAGCACAAATTACGCAAGTTAAAGCTGAGGGTTTATACAAAGCAGAGCGTGTTATTACCACCGCACAACAAGCAAAAATAGCGGTAAGTACAGGTGAAGAAGTTGTTAATTTTTGTGCAAATAACTATTTAGGTTTAGCAAATCATCCTGAACTTATTGCAGCAGCAAAAAACGGATTAGACGAGCACGGTTTTGGCATGGCATCAGTACGCTTTATTTGTGGCACTCAAGATATTCATAAAGAATTAGAACAAGGTATTAGTACATTTTTAGGGATGGAAGATACTATTTTGTATTCTTCTTGCTTTGACGCTAATGCTGGGTTATTTGAAACCTTGCTTGGCCCAGAGGATGCCATCATCAGTGATGCGCTTAACCATGCTTCAATTATTGATGGCGTTCGTTTATGTAAAGCACAACGCTTTCGTTATGCTAATAATGATATGGCCGCATTAGAGCAAAGTTTAATTGAAGCTGATACTGCAGGCGCACGGTTCAAATTAATAGCAACCGATGGTGTTTTTTCAATGGATGGCGTTATCGCTAACCTTAAAGGCGTTTGTGACTTAGCCGATAAGTATAATGCTATGGTAATGGTTGATGATTCGCATGCGGTTGGCTTTGTTGGTGAACAAGGTCGAGGTAGCCATGAATATTGTGATGTTATGGGGCGTGTTGATATTATTACGGGCACTTTAGGTAAGGCGATGGGGGGCGCATCAGGTGGTTATACGTCAGCCAAAAAAGAAGTTATAGAATGGTTGCGCCAACGTTCACGCCCTTATTTATTCTCAAACTCTCTTGCCCCTGCAATTGTTAATGCTTCATTGCAGGTATTGAAGTTATTAGCTAAAGGTGGAGAGCTACGTAAAACGTTAAAAGAAAATACAGCTTACTTTCGTAGTAATATGGAAGCCGTGGGTTTTACTTGCGGTGGAGCCAACCATGCGATTGTGCCAGTAATGTTGGGTGATGCGAAAGTGGCTAGCGATATGGCAAATCAACTATTAGCTGAAGGTATTTATGTCATTGGTTTTTCTTTTCCAGTAGTACCAAAAGGTCAAGCACGTATTCGCACACAAATTTCAGCTGCTCATACCAAAACACAATTAGATCAAGCGATTGATGCTTTTACCCGTACAGGTAAAGCGATGGGTGT
>JADGDH010000163.1 GCA_016745015.1 Colwellia sp. | reverse complement strand
TTTAATTTAAGTCCAAATCGTTTTGTGATTAGAGATATTATTAAACGAAAGTTTGCACTTTAAAAGTTATGAATCTCACTTAATCACAGTAAACACTAACTTATCTAACTTCATTAACTTGTAATAGTTTGCTGTAAAGCCAACCAAAAATTTTGCACTATGGCATTATCTTGTGGGCTAAGTTCTGTTTTTGCTTGTGATAATTTTTCTGTAACGCGGTTAATTAACGATACTGATATGAGTTGTTGTTCATCACTATCATTCGATGCTGCCAGAGAAATAAAGCCACGAAGGTAACCGCTTGCAAATAAAGTATCACTATCAATATCTTGCTCAAACAAGCTGTCTAAATATTGGTAAAGATCACTTAAGGTATGTAAGTTTTTTAGCATGGTGTCGGTTCTAGCTTTCGTCGATTCTACTTTCATTAAGAAATCGTATTATATACTTATATATGGATATATAACCAGAAATAAGAAAAGCTAGTTACCTGCACGAATAAAATAAAAACCAGCTTCGTTGCAACTGGCTTTAAGTCGAACAAAATTTAAACATGAGAGTTCAACATGAGAGTTCAACATGAGAGTTCAACAGGCCCTAATTATTGTTCATGGTGTTTATTTATTTCATTGGTAATATCTACTTGGCTTCTTTTTTCAGCTATTTTATGTTCGGTTAACCAATAAAAGAATAGAGGTACAAAGAGTATTGCCAAAAATGTTGCCCCTATCATGCCCCCCATAACCCCTGTTCCCACGCTATGGCGAGCACCTGCGCCAGCGCCAGAGCTTAATACTAAAGGAACAACACCTAAAATAAAGGCAAGTGATGTCATAATGATAGGCCTAAACCGTAAACGAGCAGCCTCTAATGCAGCTGCACCTGTTGTCCAGCCTTCTTGCTTTTTCATTAAAGCATATTCAACAATCAAAATAGCATTTTTACTGGCTAAACCAAGTAAAGTAACTAAACCAATTTGAAAATAAACATCGCTTGTCATGCCAGCAACCCAAACAGAAACTAAGGCTCCAAAAATACCAAATGGTAAAGCCAACAGCACTGATAGCGGTAGAGACCAACGTTCATACAAAGCAGCTAGAATTAAAAACACCATAATAATGGCCATACCTAATGCAAGTGCTGTAGAGCCAGAGCTTCTTTTTTCTTGATAAGCGGTACCTGTCCATTCATAACTTATGTCTGCCGGTAATACTTTCTTAGCAATACGTTCTATTTCAGCGATCGCTTGACCAGAGCTATACCCTGGAGCAGCACTACCCAATAACTTCACAGCAGACAAGTTATTGTATCGGTCTAAACTTTCTGGACCACTGCTATAATTAATTTCAGCAAAGGCAGAAATAGGTATCATATCGCCACTGTTACTTTTCACATAGATACGAGCGATGTCTTTAGGGCTCATTCTAAATTCAGGCTCTGCTGACATTAACACCTGCCATGTTCGACCAAATTTATTAAAATCATTAAGATAATAGGTACCCATTGTTCCAGCTAAAGCATTAAAAGCATTATTAATAGGAATATTCATGGCCTGCGCTTGTTCACGATCAATTTTCACCGTCAATTGTGGTGTATCTGAGCGCCATAATGTTTGAACCCCAGCAAGCACAGGACTCTGTTGAGCAGCTCCCATCATTGCACGCATACTTTGTTTTAATTTTTCTACACCACCGTTAGAACGGTTTTGTAGATAAAATTCAAAGCCCCCCGTATTACCTAAGCCGGGTATTGCAGGTGGGTTAAAAGCTAACACTAACGCTTCTTTAATGTTAGCGGTTTTCATAAACAACTCTCCCACCAATTCCTGAGTACTTACGTTTCTATCATCCCAATGCTTTTGTGTAACAAAAAAAGTCGCTGCGTTGTTTTTATAACCTCCACCAAGAAAATCAAAACCAGTAAAAGAAACAACATTTTCATTAGCAGGGTTTGATTTTATCGCTGCAATGACTTCTTCTACTACTTTTTTCGTTCTTTGCAATGACGCACCATCAGGTAAAAAAACAGCTGAAATGTAAAAGCCTTGGTCTTCATCAGGAACTAAAGAGCTGGGTGTTTTTAACCACATGTTTGCAGTTATTACCACCATACCTATAACAAGCATTAATGCTAATATTCCACGGCGAAGAAAGAAGCTTACACCTGAGACATAGCGCCCCGTAACATTAGTAAAGAATCGATTAAACCCGTTAAAAAAGAAGTTAGTTTTTTTGTCTTCATGTTTTAATACTAAAACACATAAAGCAGGTGTCATGGTTAACGCCACCAAGCCAGATAAACTCACAGAAATAGAAATTGTTATCGCAAATTGTCGAAATAACTCACCTGTTAAGCCACCTAAAAAAGCAATGGGTACAAAAACTGAACATAAAACCAATACAATGGCAACAACAGGGCCACTGACTTCTTTCATTGCTTTTATTGCTGCATCACGAACCGATACATCTTCTTCATGCATAATGCGTTCTACATTTTCAAGTACAACAATTGCATCATCAACCACAATACCAATGGACAATACCATACCAAATAAAGTTAGCGTGTTAATTGAATAACCCAGCATATAAAGGCCTGCAAAAGTACCTAATAAAGATACAGGCACAGCCATAATCGGAATTAACGTAGCGCGCCAGTTTTGTAAAAATATAAAAACGACTAAAAATACCAATAACATAGCTTCGCCAAGGGTCTTTAATACTTCACGAATGGAGACTTTTACAAAGCGACTAGTATCATAAGAGAGTATATGTTTGAGCCCTAACGGGAAGCGAGTTTCTAATTCGGCAATGGTTTCGTTAACTTCATCGGCAACGTCAAGAGCGTTAGCACCAGGCTGTAAAAACACACCTAAAAGCACCGCTTTTTTACCATTGATACGGCCATCAAAGTCATAGTCTTTTGAACCGAGTTCTACGCGAGCAATATCTTTTAAACGTAATGAACTACCATCGGTATTTGACCGAATAATAATGTCTTCAAATTCTTTTACCGTGGTTAATCGCCCTTGTACTTTAACACTGTAAACCAATGACTGAGGACTAATAGCAGTTGGTGTTGCACCAATTTTACCTGCCGCATATTGTGAATTCTGTTCGCGTACAGCATTACTAATCTCTTCAACCGTAACGCCTAATTGACTCATTACGTCAGGGCGTAGCCAAATACGCATGGCATAATCTTTTGCCCCAAAAATTTGTACGTTAGTAGTACCAGGAACTCGCTTGATTTTATCAATAATATTTAACGTAACATAATTAGAAGTCCATAATGCTTCACGGCTATCATCAGGCGAATAAAAGGCATGAACATGTAAAAAATTTGATGAACCTTTAGTGACTACAACACCTTGACGGCGAGTTTCTTCAGGTAAACGAGCCTCTACTTGTTTAACACGGTTATTAACATTAACCGATGCTTGATCTGGATCTGTTCCTATTTCAAAAGTAACCGTGATCGTTGTTGCGCCAGCACTGGTTGAAGTTGAAGACATATACATCAGACCTTCAACCCCTGTAATAGCATTTTCTAAAGGGGTAGCAACGGTTTGTTCTAATACTTCAGCAGACGCACCAGGATATACGGCAGTAACTTGTACAACAGGAGGAGACATTTCAGGGTATTGCGCAATTGATAAACTACGCATAGCGGCCAACCCAGCCAAAACAATAAAAATAGAAATAACAAAAGCAAAGATAGGTCGATCAATAAAATAACGAGAAAACATTAATATATCCCTTATTTTTGTACTGCAGACGTTAGCTGTTCATCAGCTAAACGTATAGGCATACCTGGGAAGAAAACACGTGCCATGCCATCAATAATGACTTGGTCGCCCGTTTTTAAGCCTGTACGAATTATCCAGCCGTTTTCTACCCCTTTGACTTGTGTTACCCATTCACCAACAACAACAGGCGCAGGTAATGCGACGGTCACGCCTTTATCATTTTTAGCCATTACATACACAAATTTACCAAGGCCATTATCTAAAACAGCTCGTTGAGGTACTACAAAGGCATTCTCACGTATGGCTCCTTCTAAAATAATACGAACAAATTGCCCAGGTCTTAATGAAAAATTTGGGTTTGGTATTATCGCCTGCAACTCACTCGTTCCAGTTTGACCATTTATGCGAACATCGCTAAAGTTAACTTGCCCTACGTGAGGGTGCAATGAACCATCAAACAATTTTATTTTTGTTTTCCAACGACCTTCCTCAGGTAGTGTAAGTGTTCCTGCAGCAACATCATTACGCATTTTTAGTTGTTCACGTTCAGACAAACCAAAACGTACTCGAATAGAATCAATTTGGGTTAATTGTGTTAATAGCACTTCAGGGCCTGAAACATAAGTACCTTCCGACACTAATTCACGGCCAACAATACCCGTAACAGGAGAGATCACTTTGGTATAATCTAAACGTAATTGTGCTTGCTCTAAGTTAGCTTGCATAGACTTAACATCAGCTAAGCTAATATCAACACTCGAAATTGCATTGTCTAACTCACGTTGTGAAATTGAATTTTTTTCACGTAATGGTTTTATTCTATTAACTTCACGTTGCGCTTGCTCAAGACGAACCATAGCTGCGTTTAAATCTGCTTTACTTTTCGACATGTCAGCAGCATACGTTTTAGTATCTAAACTAAACAAAGACTGCCCAGCAATGACTTTATCACCTTCACTAAAGTTCCGAGTTTGTAAAATACCAGAAACTTGCGCACGAATTTCCACTTCTTTAGCGCCAGATAATGTGGCAGGTAATTCAATGCTAAAAGGAACTGACTGGCTTGCCATTTTCATTACAGATACAGCAGCAGGCTGTATACTGTGTGATTCAACCTGTTTTTCTTGTTCACAACCAGTTAGAGATGTAATAAGTATAACGCTGGATAATAGTAATAGAACACCACTAAAAAATGGCTTTAACTGGCCACATAACAATAAACGAAGTGTTAACATAAAAAACCTATAA
>JADGDH010000033.1 GCA_016745015.1 Colwellia sp. | reverse complement strand
TTTGTAAAAATTAGTTTTAAACCCTCTTCTTCAAACGGTGTTTTCTTATTATCTTGACTTAAGAATAATGCCCATATATGTTGTGTTCATTAAACCTTAAAACAATAAAACAAAAAAGGGTATATATGAAAACAAAAATATTTGCACTGGGCTTAACTGTCCTTTCAACTTTCTCAATTCAGCCTGCTATTGCTGATGATGGCTTCTTACCTGCTCTTAGCTTTGCTGCTGGCTTATTAGATCAAGGTGTGTTTCCTCAATCAGATTTATACACCACAGATGATGATATTAGCATTATAGCAGAAGACGGTGTTAATCTTGATGCTAATATATTCGTACCAACTAATTTAGAAGCGCCTGCACCAGCAGTTATCTTCATTAATAGCTGGGCACTTAACGAATACGAATATTTAAAACAAGCAGGAGATCTTGCTGAAAAGGGATACATAGTACTAAGTTACACTACACGAGGTTTTGGTACTTCAGGTGGGGTAATTGGCACTGTAGGTCCTAAGGATCTATCAGATTACAGTAAAGCGATTGATTTTTTAATTGATAATTACCCTGTAGATGTTAATGCAATAGGTACGGGAGGAGTCTCCTATGGGTCTGGTATTAGTTTAATCGGCGCTGCACAAGATAGCCGTGTTAAAGCTGTTGCAGCAATGAGTAGTTGGGGAAGTTTAGTTGAGGCTTTATATGGTAATAAAACGCCTCGTTTAGTTTGGGGTGAAATTTTAGTTCTTGCAGGGCAGAACCAAGGAAATCCAGACCCTATTATGGTAGACAACTGGGAGGCCATAAAAAACCAAAACCTTACGGAATTACCGTCAGTTATTGCTTGGGCGGAAGAGCGTTCACCTATTAATTATGTAGACCAATTAAATGCTAATGGTACAGCTATATATTTTTCAAAAGCTTATGGTGACAACTTATTTCAAGCAAATAGTTTGATGGATATGTTTTCACAGTTAACAGGACCAAAGTATATCGATTTAGTTTCGGGCACGCATGCAACTGCAGAGCTAATTCCCGCTATGACAGGTATAGGAGAGGATATTGTTTGGGAAAATGTTTATGACTGGTTTGACTTACACTTAAAAGGTGAAACGAATAAAATGGTCAATGCAAAACCAGTCAATATGAAAGTAAAATTAAAGGATCAGGTTGACAGTTTTGATGCTTATCCTATTCCTGAAGTAACGGATGAAACCTATTACTTTCATCCAAGAAGTACTTTTGATAATGGTGACTTAGAAAGCTATCCTTATCGAAGCAGGTTTGGTAAAGACAATACTATTAACGCTTGGGCTGGTACCATCTTTAGTACTCAAATACCGTTACTGTCACAAATTTTAGAACAATTTGATGTTCCTATTTATGCAGATATTTATGCTGCTTCAAATATGAGAAGCATTTACTTTAACACTGACCAATTAAACAATACTATGCAAATTAGAGGTGAACCAAGCGTTACACTGCAAATTCAACCCAAGCACGATAAAATACAGCTTGTTGCTTACTTATATGACATGGGTCACTTGGGGATGGCTAAGCTAATTACTCATGGTGTAGTAACGTTACCTGATGCTGAAATAGGTAAGAAAGTTACGGTGAATTTTGAATTAGTTACTACTGCGTACGATGTTCCTGTTGGGCATAAAGTAGTGTTGGCTATTGACACTAAAGACCCTCAATATAAGTCGCCATCAAGTGAAAATTATTTTGTAGACTTTGAGTTTAGCCGTAATAAACAGTCAACTTTAATTATTCCGACCTTATAAAGTGTATTTTAGTTAGGTGTTGTTTATACATAAAAAGGCACTATTATTAAAATAGTGCCTTTTTATTGTATTTTGAAGTGTGTTGCTTTTACTTCTCTCTAGCTATCCTAACGTTTAGTCATCAAAAGAAAATTCTATGTAAGCTTTGCCTTGCTCACCCCTTAGAGCAATGACTACAACAGGGCCTTTTGATTTATGATGAAGACTATGATTTTTGCCAGAAACAACAACAGGAGTTGCCATATCAAACTCAGCACCTTTTTCACTGAGCATACGTTTTGCGCCACCAGTAACCATGTTAGTGATTTCACCCACTAAATCGGTGATTTCTTCATTTATTTTATCTGGAGCTTCGCCTACCATACCTTTCATGGTGGCTAATGCTAACGGTTCATCAAAAGTTATTGATAGCGAACCTTTTGTTTCAGGGCTAACCATACCGATTAAGCCTGATACATCTCCCATAGAAACTTTATCTTTCTTTAATTTAGGTTTTTCGGGGATTAATTCCATTTGTGCCATAGTAGACATGACGTTAAGCATTGATGATAAAAATGGGTTAATAAACTCTACTTTCATGAAGCCTTCCAATCCTTAGTTTTTACAATGCTTTGATTTTGCACACTTCTATTACAAATGTAAATCAAACAGTGATAATTATTTTTATTAATACTCTATTTGCCAAAAGTAATCATGGCAATTTTCAGTGATTGATCAAAAGTTAAGCTACCTTGAACGATGCCTGCTGAATTTAAGCGTTGATAGTTTACTGTGTTCACTTGTTCAGTATATGTATCGACGAGTATTGAATTTTTTACCACTAAATTAGTTAAATGATTTTTAGATACACTTTCTTGATAAGCAAAGAACTTGCCTCTTTTAACTTCAAAACCAATCCAATTCATTTTAATAACCGTATCATTTTGCTCTAAGACAAAATGCTCTTCAATATAGTCTTGTATAAACTTATTATATTGAGGGTGCTCTGGAGAAAAGTGAACTTGTTGTATTTCAGCAATAGCATTTTCTATATCATGCGCAGTAAATTGATGAATTACTTCTATATGTTTGCTTTTGTCATTAAAGTTTAACTCAGTAACACCGAAGTAATAAGTGTGGGCAGCAGAAGATGCTGCTACCCCAAAGAGTAAAATGCTCAATAGTATTTTTTTCTTTGCTATTTTTCTAAAATAAAAATTTGAAAAAATAAGCATTAGCTATCAGTGCTTTCTTTATCTTCACTCTCTTCATCGGTAGATTTCAACTTTTTATTGTAGTCACGCATCATGTCTTTTTTCTTTTTCTTATAAAGTTCAAAGCGAGATTTAATAGGGCGAGTGGGCCAATAGTTGTTGTTTATATCAACGTCGGCTGTTTCCCATCTTGCATCTATTGCTAATGAAGTAATTTCTTTCTCACGAATTAGCAGTTTTGATGCATTATTCGAGTTTTGACGCCAGATCTCAGCAGGAATTTTCATATACTCAGTACTACCGTCAGCGTAGGTAATATCCAAAATAATAGGCATGACTAAGCCGCCTTTATTCTCAAAATCAATTAAGTAAAAATTGCTTTGGTTAAGTAATAAATCTTTTTGCCATTGTTCAAGTTTTTTATTGCTTGCATTGTATTTATTGCGTGCAGCATTAGTGGCTGTAAATTTATCATGCTCGTTATAAAAGTCTAATAGCTCAGGTTTGTCTTGGGTTCGAAGCCATTGACCTTTATTGATAAGGCTAGAAATATATTCGGGTTTTTCATTATCTAAGGCACGTAACCACGCTTCTTCAGTATCTGGATTTTGACTATCAGCGGTATAAAGGTGAATGTTGCCAAGGGCAATATCTACATGATCAGTAGTGTAAAACCAGCCACGGAAAAACCAGTCTAAATCAACTGCGGAGGCATCTTCCATGGTACGGAAAAAATCAGCAGGCGTAGGACGTTTAAACTTCCAACGTTGAGCATATTCTTTAAAAGCAAAATCAAATAACTCACGACCCATAATTGTTTCACGTAAAATATTTAGCGCTGTTGCAGGTTTGCCATAGGCATTATTACCAAATTGTAGAATTGATTCAGAGTTAGTCATGATAGGAACTTGGTTGTTACTTTTCATGTAGCTAGTGATATTTGCAGCATCGCCACGGCGAGAAGGGTAGCCTTCTTCCCATGCTTGTTCAGCTAAAAACTGCAAAAAAGTATTTAAACCTTCATCCATCCATGTCCACTGACGCTCATCAGAATTAATAATCATTGGAAAATAGTTATGACCCACTTCATGGATTATTACACCAACTAAACCGTATTTAGTGCGGCGAGAATAGGTTTTTTCACCCGTCTTTTTATCTAATGTTGGACGGGGACCATTGAATGTGATCATTGGGTATTCCATGCCGCCGACAGGACCGTTTACTGAAATAGAGACTGGATACGGGTAGTCAAAAGTGTATTTACTGTATTGTTCCATTGTATGAATAATGGCTTCAGTAGAGTATTTTTCCCATAGTGGGTTACCTTCGTTTGGATAATACGACATAGCCATGGTGTTACTGCCACCATGTTGGTAGCCTTGTGCATCCCAGATGAATTTTCTACTTGAGGCAAATGCAAAATCGCGAACATTTTTTGCTTTAAAGTGCCATGTTTTGTTTTTTGTTGCACGAGATTTTTCATTTTCTAATGCCTCATCAACAGTCACAATAAGTACAGGTTTTTTAGCTTTCTTAGCTTCTTTTAAACGCTTGCGCTGTGTTTTTGTTAATACATTTTTTGGATTTTGTAAAACACCTGTAGCGGCAACAATATGATCGCTTGGTACGGTGATTTTTACGTCGTAATCACCAAATTCTAAAGTGAATTCGCCACGACCTAAAAATTGTTTGTTTTGCCAGCCCATAACATCGTAATAAGCAACAGCACGTGGAAACCAGCTAGCGACTTCGTATAGATAATTATCATCTTCTTTAAAATACTCATAGCCTGAACGACCACCTAATACTTTTTGCTCATGTAACTGGTAATTCCACTCAACATTGAACTCGGTATCGTCACCTGATTTTAATGGCTTGGGTAAATCAATACGTAACATGGTACCATTAATAACATAGTGTAATGGCTTACCGTTACTGCCTGTTACTTTAGTTATGGTGTAACCACCCTCAAATTTTGGTGATTCAATCATATTGCGAACACTGCTGTAAGTTTCTTTTTTCAGTGACTTTGTTGATTGTGATAACTTGGCGTCTGAATTACGCGTTAGCTTATTTTGATCAAGTTGCAACCAGATATAACGTAAAGTGTCAGGCGAATTATTTTGATAATTTAACGTTTCTGACCCTGTTAATTGCTGAGTTTTATCATCAAGTTTAATTTCAATATCGTAATCAACTTGTTGTTGCCAATATTTATGTCCAGGAGCTCCTGAAGCTGTGCGATATACGTTTGGTGTAGGTAAAATTTCTTCTAATTGACGAAATTTGTCGTCAGCAATAGTGCTTTTAGCTAGGGCATTTGTACTAATTATGTTGCTAGCAAATGCAACAGATAGACAAACGAGAGCTGTCGAGAATGAATATTTCATAGCCTTCCAGTTTTAAATAATAATTTTGTATACAAAATCGATTCTTAGTCGGACTTTATATCATGTTTAACCTGTTATTGTGAATATAAGATAGATTGTTTTGCGATTAACGGGTGATAATTTGCGATTAAAGAAGATGATTAAAGCTATGTGGTATAAAAATCAACTATGTTGTTGTAGATCGTATTCCCTTATATTAGAATAAGGTAATGTAGTGTTTTCTACTATAAAAGTTTAGATCAATAAGGATCTCAAATGAAATATATTTTATCGTTATTATTATTTTTTTCTTCGGTTACTTACGCCAACAATGTTGTAGGTAAATATGCACCGAATAAAGAATGCCAAGCATGTCACACTCAAATATATAATGAATTTAATGGCTCTATGCACGCAAACTCTACGCCTCAAAAAGATCCAATACATGCCTCTGTATGGAATATGCATCCTAAAAATTTAAAGTTTGAGCAGTATTCGTGTGGTAAATGCCACACCCCAGCAGCAGATAATTTAGACCAAATGTTAAGAAAAGGTAAAAAAGCATTGCCACAAGCTAGTAATGCAACGCATCAAGAAGGTATTAGTTGTGCGTATTGCCACCGAATAGAAAGTATTAAATTAGCGAAAAAGTCTAATATAAATATAATGAGCGAAACACCGAAAAAATACTTTGGGACACTAGAAGATGGTATGGACTCTCCCTATCATGGAACCATAAAAACAGAAAATAAACATATAAAAAATGGTAATGTTTGTGTTGGTTGTCATTCACATAAAAAGAATAAGCATGGTCTTAATGTTTGCTCAACAAATTTAGATAATGAAATGGATGGAGCAAACTGTGTTAGTTGTCATATGCCTAAAGTGAAAGGTAGTGTGACAGCATTTAAAGATACCAAGGAACACGCTTTTCATGGCTTTCCAGGTTCGCACTTTAATTCTGATATGTTAAGTCAATATGTTAACATTTCAATGTTGAGAGAAATAAAATCTTTCAAAGTGAATATTGACAACCAAAGCTCTCATGCAATGTTACTTCACCCTCTTCGCTTAGCTATGCTTAAAGTGCAGGTAACAAGAGCAGGAAAAGTTACACAATTTAAAGATCAATATTTTAAAAGGGTTATCGGAACTGATGGTAAGCCTGCTATGCCATGGGCAGCAAAAACAGAAATAACTAATACTATGATAAAGGCGAATGAAAAAAGAACGATTGAGTATGACTTTGCTATTCAAAAAGGCGATACAGTTGATGTGACTTTAGGATGGTTTTTGGTTAACCCTAAAGCTGTTATGAAATTAAATTTAACAAGCGAAAAGGTTGCTACCAAATTTAATGAGTTCAAAAAACAAAGCTTTAATTTCTAAAACAAATATTTTTATTAATAAATAGCGCCTATTTACAGGTGCTACAATTTCCATGAGCTTCAACTATTTGATGGCTAATAGTAAAGCCGTTAGCGTCAGCCATTGATCTTAGCGCTAAATCAAAGTTGTTTGATTGAATCTCTTCAACATGACCACATTGATCGCAAATAAGCAACTGTACAGGATGATTACAATCACCAAAGTGGTGACACATAACAAAGGCATTAATAGACTCAATTTTGTGAACAAAGCCTTGCTTAGATAAAAAATCCAGAGCACGATAAATTGTTGCAGGTTTTGCTGCTGGGTCTAACTTTTTAAGCTCATCTAACAAGTCATATGCACCAACAGCACCTTCGTGTTTGGCAAGCAATAAAAAAACTTGTTCACGCACTTTTGTTAAACGAGCCCCATTTTTTTTACAAACTTGTTCTGCTTGAGTTAATAGGTTTTCAGGTGAGTCAGAAGCAGTCATTGAATTCTTAACTTTATTCGTTATTAAATTAATATATTTAGTGTAACATTATTCTGCCGTAAGGCACCAAACCAAATAAATTATATTATTGCTGTGTTAAATCTGTGTTCAAATTATATAACAAACTGAAATGCTAGCGTTAGATTTTTTACTTAAAAGGCGGTATTTATTCTTTGAATTTAGAGATTGAATTAGTTACATATTAGACTATTATTAATAGAATAAATATTATATTAACTTTAAGTTATTTGTACCAATTATGACACAGAGGACCCCTCAAGAGAAAGTTATGCTTACACTAAGTGGGCTTGCCTCACTAAGTATTGGGTCGTTTGCTATAATGCGGTTTATAAGTGGTGATTTTGATATAGCACTCCTTGACAGTTTAATATCTGCTGCGATGTTTGCCTTTTTTTTATTCATCTTTATCACTCGGAAAATTAATATAGCTAATATTTTAATGGTATTATTCATTTTAATGGCAGTTTTAATGAGTATTATTGTAAAAGGAGATACGCAAAGCCATTGGATACATCCTGCAGTTATTGCAACCTATTATTTGTTACCACAAAAAAAAGCGGTAATTTTTAGCTCAATAGCATTAATAATTATATCGATAGTTTTATACCCTAAAATTGATATTGTGGCTTTTAGCGTCGTAGTTACAACCGCTTTACTTACCTTGATATTTTCCTATGTTATTTTTGGTAACTACGCCAAAAAACAAAAAGAACTGACTCGACTTACCAGTATTGATGCTCTTACGTTAGCAAAAAATAGAAGAGCATTAGATAAAAAGTTAGCGAAGGTAATACTTAGGCAGTCACGTAAAGAATACAACATGTGCTTGATATTATTGGATGTTGATCACTTTAAAAAAGTGAATGATCAATATGGGCATGCCGTTGGTGATAAAATATTGGTTAATACTTGTGAACTGATCAGTAAAAATATACGTGTTTTAGACACTCTATATCGTTATGGAGGAGAAGAATTTGTGATAATGCCATTAGATATGGAGTTATCTAAAGCTCAAGTGATTGCTGAAAAGTTACGACAAATTATTGAAAATCATTCTTTTACACAAGGCGTTGAAGTGACTATTTCATTAGGAGTAGCGCAGTATAAAAAAAATGAAACCTCTGAAAATTGGATAAGCAGAGCAGATTCTGCGTTATATAAAGCTAAAAATTCAGGAAGAAATAAAGTTTGCTTAGGTAGCTAAATTTAAGCTAGATACTCAATGTTTTTCATGCCTATGTAGATTGTTCAGGTCACAAGGTCGATGCTTGCCTCGACAAAGTGTCTTATTCCCTGGCTCAAATACATAGGCATGATTTTTTTTTGATTGTATATCTGAGTGAATCCTAATGACCGATTTTAGCTTTTTAAATATGCCATTAGATCTTCATTTAAAATATAACGTGAATGTATTAATTTAAAGGAAATTATTGGGAGTGAATAAAGTTAAATTATCTCAAGATGAAAATTTATCCATTAAAATAAGTAATCAATTATTACCGCAAGCAAAGCAGCGAATTGATCTCTATTTTTCACTGCCTGTTGAAATGGGTATAAGCCCAAGCACTTTAAATGCTGAAGATTATTTTTATAGTAATATAAAAAGTCATAGTGCTTATTATTCGGCTAAACTGCACTTACCTTTAGTGCGTAGCCGCTTCATTAGCCAGCACTTTGAAGAAGAAAATAAAAATGGCCAAAGTGACTATCGCTTAAACTTAAATTTATACTCTTACCAGTTAAAAATAGCGCTTGATGCTGATATAAAACAAACATTAAAGCTGAAAAATTCAGAAGAATTCTACCCTGCAGCAATTGAATTAGCAGAGCAAATAGCTAACTTAGTTAAAAAGCTGCGTCGCTATACGCCGTCAGATAGTAAGCTAAGCTCCTTTTTTGAAAATGCAGATAATTACTTAAGCTGGCATATTGAGCAATCGTTTTTAAAATTACTGTCGAAAGGCCCTAAAAGTAGTGATTTTGCTACCGAACGAGAATTTTTATTAGCCTTTTGTCGAGAGGAGAATAATTACCGTGTTGTATGTAAATACAACTCGCAAGTAACCCTTGATGATCCTAATCGTATAACGAATAAAATGAGATTGTTGCAACGTTTAATTGAGTATGGTGTAGTTTTTCAAAAGAAAACTCGTTATTTAGATTTAAATTTAAAGCGTTTAGTTAGAGGAAGTGTTACAGCTGTTATCATGGCTTTTGTTATGGTATTAGTGTTAAATGCTCGCTCAAATTTCACTGAAGTAACCGTAGCACTTATTGCTTTTTTAGGCTTAATTTATGGTTTACGGGAAACTTTTAAAGAAGATCTTACCAGCCTCATTTGGCGAAAAATTCAAAAAGGTAGACCAAAATGGCAAAATCTATTTCGTCACAGTGTTAATCAAAAGCGTATTTTAAGCCAAATTTTGTGGTTAGAGCATATAGATAGCAAAGACTTACCCAAAGCGGTGAATGAGCTGTTTCAACAACGCCGACAACAAAATAAGCAAGCAGCACGCTTATTACATTTTCGTTGCGATAATAAAGTACTTGCCAAAGAATTCTTGCCTGGCTATGAGGAAATTCAGCAGCAAATATTTTTCAACCTAACCCCTTTTGTGCGCTTTTTGAAAAAAGGGGCAGGGCGTTTATACAGTTTAGATGGACAAAAAATATCGAGCAAAGCAGTTGAACGTCGCTATCAAGTTAACCTTATTCTTCGTAATGTAGACCAAGAAGGTGAACATTTTCAACGATTTAAAATAACGTTGAATCGTAGCGAAATAGTTAATATTGAAGGCATACTGGTGTCAGATGATTAAAATGCATGGTTATGTAGATAACTCAGGTTTAATGTAAGTCGGGCTTTATGCCGTCAATTTGACGGGATAAAGCCCGACCTACAGATAAAATCCAAGCTATTTAATAGGCTCCTGAACGAACTGCATAAACCCATTAAAATCTAAACCATTGATTAACCTGATTGGTGTTAATGTTTTTTCTTAAATTTACGTGATGCGAAACCAATCATTCCTAAGGCAAAAATAGCAAATGTTGATGGCTCTGGAACATTGACGTTGTTGCTAAGTTTTACATTATCAATTGCCCAATTATCCCAATTATTTCCGCTGTGTCTTGCTTGAATCCACTGGAACTTTGTATTGTTACTCATTGCTAGCCCAGTTATAGATAGATCTACCATGCCCCAAGCGTCTTTATAAATTAGGTCTTCAGTATCAATGACTAGCAAGTTAGCCCATGCCCCACCGTTCGCTGAGTATTGTATTAGAACGTCTTCACCAGCATCAGCATCTTCAAATGTTGCCGTATCGTTAGAGCCGCCTATTTTAAGCATGAATGTAAGTAACCCACCTGTTGTCATATCGAAAGCATTCGTTGTCGCAGATCGAGTGCCATTACCATCGAAATGTAAAGCATTGAGGCTGAAAAACTCTGAAGCTGGGTTTCCTAAAACAGTGCCGTTTGATAATGTCCAGTCCGCTGACGTAATTGGATCGAAGTCTTCGTCTAAAATCAACCCTGCATTTGCAATATTTACAAAAAAGCTGACTGATAATATTAAGCTTATGAAGACAGTATTTAAAAATTTCATTTGATATTCCTATTTTATTTCTTTAAAAATTTTGGTGGGTAAGCCAAAAAGATAATTATAATTATTTGAAGCTATCATTGTTGATAAATAATGTGCTAGCTATTGAACGAGTATAATAAGGTAGGAACTCTATAAATATGGCTAAACTGTCCAATTGTAATTAAATAGGACCGTATTATTAAAAGAGGTCGTAACAAATTTAATGTATGTGTGGTATCGCTATGATTTCATTGGTTTTTCTATCAACGGCTGTTTGCCCTAACACCAGTTGATGCTGGCAGCTGCATGCGCTGACAGTATGTAGGGCACTTTTTCTATTTTTCGTTGTAAATGAGCGACGTGCTGTTTTTCCATCAATGGCTATGATATCAGTACCTGTAGTTTCAATTAACGATGATATCCAAGATTGAAATGAATGCTCTATTTCATTTGCCTTTAACCGACAAAGAACACGAGCGATGGTGTCATGCCTTGGAATTTCTGCGTTGAAAGTGCCATATTTTTATGCTTTTTACCGAGTTCAATGTGAGGATCGGTAATTGAATTAAAGTGTTTCAGGAAAGTAGCGCTCATATTAAGTGACCAAGTTGATTATTATGACTTGATCTGATCGCTACATGTTCTATAAGTTCAATTTATAATGATCTTGCCGTGTGGAACTATCAGTTAAATCAGTTATTTATTTTGTTTAATGGGTTTGGAATACGTATAATCCCCATTATTTTAGCCATTAAATGGCTAAATTCAGTTTTATTTAACGGTTTTTATCTCTAATTTTATGATTTCTCACAAACTCTCAGTCGCGCCTATGCTTGATTGGACTGACCGTCATTGCCGCTATTTTTATCGAGTAATGTCAGCTCATACTGTGCTATACACTGAAATGGTGACTACGGGCGCTATTCTGCATGGTAAAGGTGATTACCTTTCTTATAATGATGCCGAGCATCCGTTGGTTTTACAGCTTGGTGGTAGTGATGTAAAAGCAATGACCGAATGCGCCAAGATTGCTGAACAATATGGTTATGATGAAGTTAATATTAATGTCGGTTGTCCATCTGATCGTGTTCAAAATGGTCGTTTTGGTGCTTGTTTACTGGCAGAGCCTACTTTAGTTGCTGATTGTGTTAGTGAAATGCAAGCGGCTACTAATATTCCTGTTACAGTAAAATCACGTATAGGCATTGATGATTTAGATTCTTATGAATTTTTGCATACCTTTATTGATAAAGTGTCACAAGCAGGATGTCAGCATTTTATTATTCATGCCCGTAAGGCTTGGCTTAGTGGTTTAAGTCCTAAACAAAATAGAGATATTCCACCCTTAGATTACGAAAGGGTTTATCAAATAAAGCAAGACTTTCCACAGTTGGAAATATCTATCAATGGCGGTATTCAGTCTTTATCTGAAGCATCAGCGCATTTACAACATATTGATGGCGTGATGATTGGGCGTGAAATTTATAATAATCCTTATTTGCTTTCTGAGGCCGATCAACAAATCTATAGTGTTGATAAAGAAGTTATTTCTCGCGAACAGGTTATTAATTTAATGGCTGAATATATAAATACTTATATAAGCACAACACCAGAGCATGGTAGCAACAGAGCATGGCATGTACTTCGGCATATGTTAGGGTTTTGTAATGGCTTCGCAGGTGCTCGTCAATATCGTCGTTATTTGAGTGACAGTTCAGGTAACTCGGATGCTAACGGCGACACTTTAAAACAGGCTTTTGCTAAAGTTATTATGCCTGACAGGTAGTTACGTTTCGATTTAAGGAGTGTTAACTCATAAATCTGATAGGGTCTGTTTTCTTAGGTTGTTTTTATAAATGACTATTTTGTTATAAATTTCACTAGAATATAGTTATTTAAGCTAAGAAAAGATTGCTTGTGACTTACTAAATATCATGATAAATGATTGGATAGAAATTAAAATATAATAATATCAGTTGGTTAGTTGATATTTATAACATTGGCACAACCTTTGTAATGCTTATTGCGACATATTACTAAAGCTCATAATTGTAAGCTTTAGTGTCGACAGTTTTATCTGTGAATACTTCATAACTTTAACTAAAAGGAACATTTCATGTTAACGTCAACTTCATTATTAGCCTTGATGATGGTACCTGCTTTTTCTATGCTTACTTTGTCTTTACTTGTGGGAGTGTTCGAGCAAAAAAACTTTTAACATGGGCAGATACTATCTGCCAATTAATATGCTGCTTTAAACATTACTAATTCGTTAGTGACCCATATAAATTCAATTGCAATTATCATTCTTCTATACCCATTAAAAAACTGCCTTTCTCTCTTTTATATCTAAAAAGCATGAAGTTCGTATCTTGAGATCGATTGGGCATTGTTGTGTTTTGTCATAATCAAATATTTAATTAAAGAATAATTACGGTGAGATTATTCTTCTATATATCGCTGGTTAATTTGACTACTTGTTTGGTTAATTTAACCACTTTGTTGTGCGGCATATTATGTCTCTTAGTGGTGTAATTATTGTTATGTTTAATTAATTATTATAAATCAATTGATTAGAGTGTATTGATAGATTGGCATGGCACTTGTAATAGTTAACTTATAAATGATGACAATGTAAATGTTGTTAGTGATTTAAACGAATTTATATTTTACACATGTTACTAGATACACAAGAAGGAATTTCAAAATGAAAAATTTTAACCGTAGAGCTATCAGTGTTGCCTTATTAATTATTTTAGGTGCTATGTATAGCGTAAATGCAAGTGCAGCACAAACAACGAGTATTGAAAACTCAATCAGCGAAATGGTAATAGCTCAAGGTCAACAAGTAATGAGTGACCTAACAGTGCAATTACAACAGTCTATCGCAGAAGAAATAAATAATTTTAGTGTAGACCTTTCATTTGATGATTCAATTGCTCAGCCTTTAGCTTGGTTAGGTGAAGAAGCAACAGCACCTATAGTTGATAGTATTAAAGAAGGTAAGCTACCAGAAGAAAATTTAACAACTAAAATCAACTTATTGAAATAGTAGGAGAAAAATAATGGGATTATTTACACGTTTTACCGATATTGTTAATGCCAATTTAAATAGTATGCTTGATAAAGCGGAGCAGCCAGAAAAGATGATTGGTTTGATTATTCAAGAAATGGAAGAAACTTTAGTTGAAGTTCGCGCTACAGCAGCAAAACATATTGCCGAACAAAAAACTCAAGCGCGTCAAGTGAAGTCAGCAAAAGCGAGTATGGAACATTGGCATAGTAAAGCAGAACTAGCGATAACAAAAGGTAGAGAAGATCTTGCTAAATCAGCATTGACGCAAAAGCATAAGTATCAAAATGAATTAGATATGCTTGAGCAAGAAAGTGATAAATTAGCTGAGTTTTTGGCTAAAGTACAAGATGATGCGTCGCGCTTACAAGAAAAACTGTCAGAAGCTAGGCGTCGCCAAGAAGCATACACTTTACGTCAAGAGTCAGCACAAGTTCGACTAAAAGTACGTGAGCAGGCTGCAATTTATAACATTGAAGAAGCAATGAACAAGTTTGAGCGTTATCAACAAAAAATAGATAGAGTTGAAGCTCAAGTGGAAGCATATGACTTACTGGAAGTTAGTGGGGAAGGGCAGAATTTAAATGCTCAGTTTGCTGATTTGGAAAAGAATGAAACCATTGAGAAAGAACTAGCGCAAATTAAGAAAAAATTATCTGCAGCTTAGGTAGCATTAATTAAAAATTAATAAATATCAGTTTAGCTAATAATGTAATGTGTACTGAGTAAACTCTAATGTTGCTCGGTTTCACAAGTAAAGTTAAAGAAGGAATAATATTATGGAATACGAAAGAGAATTTGCGTCAAGGCATAGCATTAATAGAAAGTTGTCGAAAGATAGTATTCATAAAAAATTAACAGGTGTGTGCGCAGGTATTGCTAAGCATTATGACTTGCCCCGTATTGCTGTGAGAATTGCAGCTATCGGTGCCTTAATTGTGCTACCTATACCAACAGGTGTTGCTTATGTTGTAGCAAGTGTTTTATTACCAGAAAGTAAATACAAATAAGTATAAATAAAAAATAACACAGAGCATGCGAGAGAAATACAATGACATTTTTTAAATCTTTATTATTAGCAATATTTGCGACATTATTTTTAACTTATGTTTTAGGAGTAAGTTTTTTAGAGCTACTTAACGTTAATGTTTATATGGACGGTGAATTAATTGAGCCATTAAAAGCAATAGGAGTATCAGCTGTTGCAACGGTTGTTCTAGTTTTAATCGCATTAGCCATTGTATTAAGCGTATTTGGCTCATTGATTTTTATTGGTTTATTAATTGTGGGTTCTTTAGCTATGTTTGCTGTAGGTGTTTTTTGGCCCGTGCTATTAATTGCTGTAATTATTTGGTTCGTTACTCGAAATAAAAGTAGAACAAAAGACAAAGCACAATACACTTAACCTATATCTGTGATACTACAATATGCGTGTTTCACGATGTTTGAGCAATTCATGTTCGAGGCGCACCTTTTTATTAGTGGTTGTTCAGGGGGACACTCTCCTGAATGACTATTATCTTCAATTAATACCTTTCTTAAAGCATTTATAATTCCAGCTGAATCATGAATTTTGAATTTTTTTGGGTATATAATGATGGATAGGATAATGCGTAAGTTGAATTCAATTGATATCAGACCCAAAGAGCGTGTTAAACTATAGCAATTAGGTTTACATTTAATGCTATTTGATGTTAAAAAGTCCCTAAAATCTCAACAAAATTTTGAGTGAACTTTAAATTCTTTCTAATAATGTGTCTGTTACTATGCAAATACTTGTTAATATCCCTATTCAAAAACAAACAGCACAGTAAATAGTGTCGAGGATACATGAAAATCATCACTAGGAGTAAAATATGAAAATGAATTTCTCAGCGAAAGCCGTTGGTTACATAGCCGCAGGTGTTTTTTTGCTTTTTTATCTTGTTGGCGTGTACTGGAGTTTGGATGTAAAGCCTATTGATATTCGTCACGAAGTAACAACCGCAGCAACCGCCGATAATGTTTCCCCTGTTGTAGGTTACACTACCACTACTACGTTAATAAAAGTGGCATCTAGTATTTTAGATAAATCGGGTGGTTATATATCTAACGATGCTTTACCACCAGGTGTATTTTTAGACAATATGCCTGCCTGGGAATTTGGCGTACTAGAGATGGTGCGAGATATGGCCTTAGTTTTACGTAAAGATTTTAGTCGCTCTCAATCACAGTCATTAGAAAATGCTCATATTAAAAGAGCGCAGCCTAAATTCAATATTGACCATAAAAGTTGGGCAATGCCAAGTGCGGAATCAGAATACAGAAAAGCCATTGATAGTTTGCACCTTTATAGAGATGCTTTAGTTGGTATTAGCAAGATTAAAGATGATCATGCTCAATTCTATGCTAGAGCTGACAATTTAACTTCATACTTAGATGAAATACAAAAGCGCTTAGGGAGTTATTCACAAAAGTTAAGTGCCAGTGTTGGTAAAGATAAAATCAATACTGACTTAGCAGGGGATAGTGAAGCAAAACAGTCGAGCTATGAAGGCTCTCATTCGCAATATAGAACGAGTTGGTGGCAACTGGATGATGTTTTTTATGAGTCACGTGGCGCAGCATGGGCGTTATTGCATTTTTTAAAAGCAGTAGAAATTGATTTTGAGAGTGTATTGCAAAATAAAAATGCGACTATTAGCTTACAACAAATAATTCGTGAATTAGAAGCTAGCCAGCAAACACTTTGGAGCCCAATGGTTTTGAATGGTGATGGTTTTGGTGTACTTGCCAATCATTCATTAGTTATGGCTAATTATATTTCACGCGCTAATGCAGCATTAATTGACTTAAATGAACTACTAAGAAAAGGGTAATAAAAATGAAAAAAGTAATCATAGCAACAAGTTTGGCGACAGTATTTTGTGCTAGTGCGCAAGCGGATACCTTATTAGGGCTTTATATTGGTGGACATGTTTGGGCAAATGAAGCTAAAGGGTCATTTGGTGAAGGAGAAACTGATCAAGCTGCATTTAATTTTAATGATAAAAATCAAGGTAGTTATTTTGTAGCGCTTGAACACCCAATTCCATTAATTCCTAATATTAAAATTGCCTCTACAACGCTTGATACAGTAGGAGGTACCACTATTGAAGGTAGCTTTACCATTGGAGGAGAAACTTATGGTGCAAGCTCACAATTAGATACTACTTTTGATGCTAGCTATGTTGATTACACCCTTTATTATGAACTATTTGATAATGATTTATTTACTTTTGATTTTGGTTTAACTGCACGAGATCTTGATAGTAAAATTGGTGTTGTTGAACAAGCAAGCTCTAAAAGTAGTGATCTTTCAGTGTCTGGTTTTTTACCTTTGCTTTATGTGAACACAATTATTGGCTTACCATTCACAGGCTTTAATGTGTTTGCTGAGGCAAACTTTTTATCATACGATGATAATAGTGTATATGATTATCAAATTGGTGTTAGCTATGCCGTGCTTGACAACTTAGCTGTAGATCTAGATTTAACCTTAGGTTATCGAAGTGTGAAATTAGAATTAGATGATATTGATGATTTATATACTGATTTAACTTTTGATGGCTTTTTTGCAGGTGCGATAGTTCACTTTTAATCAAATTTACAAAAGTATCACTTAGTAACATTGTAGGCTGTAGCACTAAAATTTACAGTTTATTTTATTGGGCATATATACTTTCTAGCAGAAAGTTGTGCCTACAATGTTTTCAAATACCGTTGATATAAAATACCAACTCGCTCTACGTACACTTTAGTTTCTTTAAAGGGTGGTATGCCTGAATATTTTTTAACAGCACCTTCTCCAGCATTATAAGCTGCGGCGACTAAGCTATTATTACCTTGATAAGTATTAAGTAAATACGCTAAATGTTTAACACCACCATTAATATTTTGTTTAGCAATAAAGGGGTTTTTCACGCCTAACATTTGAGCAGTTTTTGGCATTAATTGCATTAATCCTTGCGCCCCTTGTTTAGAAATAGCTTTTACATCAAAATGAGATTCAGCATGAATAATAGCTCGAATAAATGCAGGCTCTACCTTATAAAGAGCTGCGGCTCTGTTAATATCATTACTATACTGAGTTAAATACAGTGTTGTTTTGTGCCAGCTAATGGGTGAGTTCAATTGACAGGCATAACAATTGACTCTAACTTGCTCATAAGAGGTATTTAGCGGCTGAGTATCTGAAAAAGATAATACCCCCTTTGCTGATTTATATTTATAAATTAGTGTCTTTCCTTGACCATAACTTTGGTTACAGTAAAAACTTAAAGTTAAAATAAAAAGAAAGTATAAAAAAATATTTTTTATAATAATGGTTGAACTCGGACAGGTTGGTGTTATGGATAACAATAACATAGCGGTTAAACTTTTTTTTGTCTAAGGTTTTTATTAATATAACAGCCCTATATTCCTTTTAGTTATAAAAAATCGCTATCTATTTCTTTTAGTTTTATGAGTTTTTATCTATTATTCACCTATAAATCGTTCTGGGTGAATATTCTTATGTCACAAAAACAGCTATCTTTACAGCAAAATTCAACTATAGCATCAAGTTCACTTGATGCTAATCAACTTGCTTTATTACAGCAAGTTACGTCTAGTTACTCGCCATTGCAACTTGCATGGGCAAGTGGTTATCTTGCAGCTAAAAGTGAGTCAGGCCAAACTGTGCCGTTATCTTCAGTGTCAACAGTGGTTGTAGCTAAAACCCTCACCATTTTATATGCTTCGCAGACGGGTAATGCTAAAGGCGTTGCTAAGAAAATTGAGCAAAGTGCTAAAGCAGCAGGCATTAATACTAAGTTAATAAATATTAGTGATTACAAAGCCAAATCATTAAAAAATGAAAGTCATATTATTATTGTTGCTAGTACTAACGGCGAAGGTGAGCCGCCAGATGATGCTATTGAGTTTCATGAGTTTTTATTAGGTAAAAAAGCGCCTAAGCTACCAAAATTAACCTATAGCGTATTAGCGTTAGGTGATAGTAGCTATGAGTTTTTCTGCCAAACAGGTAAGGATTTTGATTTACGTTTACAAGCATTAGGAGCAAAACAAATTGCGCCTCGCCTTGATTGTGATCTTGACTATGACAGTGAAACTTTAGGCTGGACTGAATCAATAGTTGAAACGCTAAAAGGTGAATTAATTCAATCTGATAAAGGTTTACCTGATGTTATTGATTTACCTGTAGTAGACAATACTATAAGTGAAAGTCAGTATACTAAACAAAATCCATTAATGGCTGAATTCTCTTTAAGTCAAAAAATTACGGGTAGAGATTCTGCAAAAGATGTTCGCCACATAGAAATTGACCTTGGAGAATCAGGACTTACTTACCAAGTGGGTGATGCATTAGGTGTGTGGTTTGAAAATGATAGAGTATTAGTCGATGAGCTATTAAATGCGCTTAGCCTAACGGGTGAAGAACAAGTATCGTTAAAAATATGTGGTGAACAGCAAACATTTAGCCTTAAAACTGCGCTAATTGATCAATTAGAGATTACTCAAACAGCCCCTGCCTTTATTGAGTTTTGGGCGAAACAATCTTCTAATGATCATTTAGCTACCATTGCAGCAGACAAAAATACCAGCCGAGAATTCGCTGCTAAACATCAAATTATAGATGTTATTAAAAAAGCACCAGCAAAAGTTGAAGCACAAGTCTTTGTTGATGCTTTGCGTAAAATTACGCCGCGTTTATATTCAATCGCTTCAGCCCAAGCAGAGGTTGAAGAAGAAGTACATTTAACTTTAGGTGTTGTTAGTTATGATGCTGACGGTCAACAACGTTTTGGAGGCGCTTCAAGTTATTTAGCAGAGCGCCTTGAAGAAGGGCAAGCGGTTAAAGTTTTTGTTGAACATAATGATAACTTCCGTTTACCACAAAACAACGACACGCCAGTAATTATGGTTGGACCCGGTACTGGTGTTGCGCCATTTAGAGCCTTTATGCAACAGCGTGAAGCTGATGACGCTACGGGTGATAACTGGATGTTTTTTGGTGATCAAACCTTTACTCAAGACTTTCTTTATCAGGTTGAGTGGCAAAACTATTTGAAATCAGGGTTGTTAACGCGTATGGATGTTGCTTTTTCTCGTGATCAAGCAGAAAAAATATATGTGCAAGATCGATTAAAAGAGCAAGCAGTAGACGTGTTTTCATGGCTTGAACGTGGCGCACACATATATATTTGTGGCGATGCTAATCGTATGGCAAAAGATGTTCACCAAGCGTTAATAGACGTTATTAGTGAGCAGGGGAAATTAAGTACTGAACAAGCAGAGCAATATTTAAAAGATTTAAGAAGCAATAAACGCTACCAAAAGGATGTTTACTAATGACAACTGAACTAATCGTAAAAGGTAAGTTAGCTGATAACGAACGCCTTAAAAGTGAGAGTAACTTCTTACGTGGTACTATTGCACAAGACTTAAAAGACAGAATTACGGGGGGGTTTACACCCGATAATTTTCAATTAATCCGAACGCATGGTATGTATCAGCAAGATGATCGCGATATTCGTGCTGAACGTCAAAAACAAAAGCTTGAGCCATTGCATAATGTCATGCTTAGAGCGCGTTTACCTGGCGGTATAATTACGCCAACCCAATGGCTTGCTATTGACAAATTTTCTGATGAAAAAACTTCATACGGCAGTATACGATTAACAACACGACAAACATTTCAGTACCATGGTGTGTTGAAACCTGATATTAAGCTAATGCATCAAACATTAGATAGTGTCGGTATTGACTCTATTGCTACTGCAGGTGATGTAAACCGAAACGTATTATGTACACCAAACCCAGTAGAGTCAGAAGTTCATCAAGAAGCCTATGAATGGGCAAAAAAAATAAGTGAACACTTACTTCCTAAAACTCGCGCTTATGCTGAGATTTGGCTTGATGAAGAAAAAGTTGAAACAACAGAACATGATGAACCTATTTTAGGTAGTGCTTATTTACCACGTAAATTTAAAACAACGGTTGTAGTGCCTCCACAAAATGATATTGATGTTCATGCCAATGACCTAAACTTTGTAGCAATTAGTGAAAATGGCAAACTCATTGGTTTCAATGTGTTAGTTGGTGGTGGTTTAGCTATGACTCACGGTGATAAGGCAACTTATCCACGTAAAGCTGATGATTTTGGTTTTATTTCAGCAGAGCACACTTTAGCTGTTGCTGAAGCAGTTGTTACCACGCAAAGAGACTGGGGTAACCGGGTTAACCGTAAAAATGCTAAAACTAAATATACGTTAGATCGTGTTGGTATTGATGTTTTTAAAGCAGAAGTTGAAAAACGTGCTGGCGTTAGCTTTGGTGATTCTCGTCCATACCAATTTACAGATCGCGGTGACCGTATTGGTTGGGTTAAAGGTATTGATAATAAACACCATTTAACCGTATTTATTGAAAATGGTCGAATTTTAGACTTTTCTAATGATAATGGATCGAATAAGTCATTAAAAACAGGCATGAAAAAAATTGCAGAAATTCATCAAGGTGATTTTCGTCTTACAGCAAATCAAAATTTAATTATTGCAGGTGTTGCTGAGCAAGATAAAGCTGAAATTGAAAAAATTGCTCGTGAAAGTGGCTTAATTGATGATAGCGTGTCAAATCAACGTAAAAGCTCTATGGCTTGTGTTGCCTTTCCAACTTGTCCTTTAGCCATGGCTGAAGCGGAACGTTATTTACCCGGATTAGTAACGGATGTTGAAGTTATTTTAGCTAAAAATGGCTTAGTAAATGAGTCAATTATTTTACGAGTGACTGGCTGCCCCAATGGTTGTGGTCGAGCAATGCTAGCTGAAATTGGTTTGGTTGGTAAAGGTCCAGGTAAATACAATATGTATTTAGGTAGTAACTTAGGCGGCACCCGTATCCCTAAACTTTACAAAGAAAACCTAGGTGAGCAAGATATTTTAAGTGAAATTGATAGCTTAAGCGCTCGTTGGGCAGCTGAGCGAAATGAGAATGAAGCTTTTGGTGATTTTGTTATTCGTGTCGGTATTGTAAGCGAAGTAAAAATAAGCGTAAGAGATTTTCACAATGATTAGCTCTTTAATTCCAGGTCAACCTGGAGGGTTAGCTACTGTTAGCCAAAAAACAGATTTAGTAAAGGCTGAGCAGGCACCTATTAATAATCGTTTTCCTGCTTCTTTACCTAAACCATGGCTTGCACAATGGAATGAATCTTTGGAGCAGCAATCATCTATTGCCCGTATTGAGTGGGCAATGGAAAACTTGCCGAGTCAGTTTGTTTTATCGTCAAGTTTTGGTATTCAGTCTGCGGTCATGCTACATATGATGACTCAGGTTGATGCTAATATTCCAGTATTGATAACTGATACGGGTCACCTATTCCCAGAAACGTATCGTTTTATTGAGCAAATGAGTGAAAGGTTAAAGCTTAACCTTCATGTTTACAGTGCGAAAGAAAGTGCGGCATGGCAGCTGGCTAAATATGGCGAGCAATGGGCGCAAGATGATGATGCTTTAAAAGAATACAATAGGAAGAATAAGATTGAGCCTTTAGAGCGAGGTTTGTCTGAGTTAAGTAGTGGCACTTGGTTTTCAGGTGTTCGTCGTCAACAAACTGAGCATAGACAAAGCTTGCCTGTTGTTAGTATTTTGCGTGGCCGTTTTAAAGTGCACCCCATTATTGATTGGAGTAATAGGGATGTTCATCAATACTTAACAAAACATAATTTACCATATCATCCATTGTGGGATGAAGGTTATGTTTCTGTTGGTGATGTTCACAGCACTAAACCATTAACGTTGGGCATGGACGAAAGTGAAACGCGCTTTGGCCCAGGGCAAAGAGAGTGCGGCTTGCACACTGATGGCGATGGGATATAAATTCAGTTTCAAATGATGAGTTATCCGCTAGTTGATATATCAAAGTGGTATTTTAACTGTTGTTTCAAGGAAGAAAAAAATTCATCATTTGGTTTATCAGTAATTAAATTTGCTAACTCAGTGCCAATAGAGGTGAATTTATAAAACTGTATGGCAATATTCGATTTTTTGCAGCTTAGCTTTAAGGGTAAGCCATTATAATAGAAGTTAAGTGTTTCCCCACTTGCCATTATGTTTGATTCACTCTCTTGCTTAAAAATTAAGTTGTTATCAGCGAGTGATAATATATCAGCGTAATTTAAACCAAAGTGACTTAAATTAATATGTTGCTGCCTATCTTTATTAAAAAAGTTAAGCAAGCCAGGTTGTTGATATGTACCTGAAAGAATACGAATATTTTTTTTACTTTGATCTTTTATTGCTAATGAACATGCTTTTGCCAATAACTTAGCGTCAACAATACTCATGTCGCGAAAAACTTTTAAAGCTTTAAGTGAATATACTCCTGGGCGAGACAACTCCTTAGCTAATATTTTTGCCCATAAATCTTGCATTGTTTTGTTGCTAACATCTTCAGCTAAGGTAATGTAATGACTAAACCAGTCTAAATCAGGTCTTTTATCAATAGATTTACTCGCACAAAAAGCAAAAGTTTTTTCCATAATTGCTTCAATATTTTCTTGTTTACGCAGGCTTGCTAGCCTTTCACGCTTGTTACTACGATCTTCAAGGGGCATTTGCTTTTCTATAGGCAACAATGGTGCTTCAAGACCAAACTGTTGAGTCATTTTGAAAAACTGTTTATGTGCTGGTGATTCAGTATTTTTATCCTGTTGATCTCTCTTTTCCACCGGGAGATTGTTCTCATTGTCGACAGACTGGTCAATAACAATTGCTGAAGCTTTATCTGTTTTCACCTTAATACCCCGTACTAGAAAATTATCTTAATAATATCAATGAATAATTAATATACAACTAATTATACCCAAACGACCTCAAAATACATGAACAGGCATTTTAAATTCGCTTGGGTTTATACACAATCCAACATCTTGTTATCGCCTTTGGCATGGCTTAATTGTATGGGCTTATTGGATATTGTATAACGACTTTTATTATCTAACAGTAAAATATGAAAAAATTAAAAGAATACAGTAAAAAAGTAGCAATCAAGTATAGTTCAGTTATAGTTATACGATAAGTTAAATTAACGGCAAAGAGTTCAATTTAATTAACTTCAAAAGCCTAATTACTTGAGGGAAGTATGCAAACATCAGAAAATTTACATGATGATTTCCTATTTATCGATGATAGTGATGAAGAAGAAATTTTAGAAGGCAAAGGAAGCGAAGCTTGGCAGGTTCTTATTGTTGATGATGACCCTGAAATTCACTCTGTTACTCAATTAGCGCTATCAGATTTGGTAGTGCTAGGCCAGCGTTTAGAATACCTTCATGCTTATTCTGGCCAAGATGCTTGTCAGTTGCTTGAAAATAATCCTGATATTGTTTTAGTGCTACTTGATGTAGTAATGGAAACTGATGATGCTGGCTTAAATGTTGTAAAACATATTCGCGAAACACTAGACCGACAAGATATCCGTATCGTTTTAAGGACAGGTCAACCTGGTTACGCTCCAGAAGAAAGTGTTATAAAAGAATATGATATTAATGATTATAAAACAAAAACTGAGTTAACACGTCGAAAACTAGTTACTACAGTTTATGCTGCAATTCGTTCTTACCAACAAATTTCTACTGTTACCGAAAGCCGCCAAGGGCTAGAAAAAATAGTTTCAGGCTCTGCTACTCTTCTTGAATTACATTCTATTGCAGAATATAGCCAAGGCACTCTAAAACAGTTAGCTAACCTTATAGATCAAGATGTTAAGTGTTTGTTTTGTGCTAGAGGACAAGGCATTATAGAAGACGCTGATGATTTAAGTTTTTATATTATTGCTCAACAAGGTTTTGCATCGCTAGTACCTAATCAAAAATTAGACACCCTAAAAGATGAACAAATTAGTAAGCAGGTAAAAAAATGCTTTACTCAAAAGGCACATAAATATTTTAATGATTCATTATATTTATATATAACTAAGGGCGGCTATCGCGCTGTTATTTACCTAACGTTAAAAGAACCTTTGAGTGATATTCAAAAACAATTGTTAGAAGTATTTTTAACAGGAGCGTCAATAGGATATGAAAATGTTCATTTATTTCAAAAACTCAATAATGCCGCTTATAAAGATTGGTTAACCAACCTGCCTAATCGATTAGAATTTGTGCGAATGCTTGACACCTTTTATAAAGATGGCTGTGAAAACGATGTTGCAGCCTTAATTGATTTAAACCATTTTAGTGATATAAACGATGGTTTAGGTCAGGACATAGGGAATCAGTTACTTATTGCTGTTGCCCAACGTCTTCAAAGTTTACATGGTAATTGCAAATTTGCTCGTGTTGGGGCTGATGTCTTTGGTATTATTGGCTCTGAAGATTATTTAACGCCAGATATTTTAATGGATTTATTTGAACAACCTTTCATTGCTGGTGAGCAAAAGTTACCCATAAATGCTTGCTTTGCTTTTTGTAGAAAAGAGCATGCGAACAATAGTGGAGTAATTGTTTTAAATCAAATCAATATTGCTTTAAATCTTGCCAAGAAAAACCGTGAAGAACATTTTGCTTATTTTAATCCTGAAATGGCAGATGAAACACAATGGCGATTAAATATGATTCGTCAGTTGCGTAATGACTTTGCTGAAAACCGTCTTGAGCTATGGTATCAACCACAGCTAGCGTTAAGTTCAGGTAAAGTGATTGGTGCCGAGGCTTTATTACGTTGGCGCACCATTGACGGTAATTATATTTCTCCAGCAGTGTTTATTCCTTTGGCAGAATATTCAGGCTTGATTATTGAAATTGGTGATTGGATTGTTCACCAAGCTTGCTCACAAATTAAAGTGCTTGAAGAAAAATCATTTGAGAATATTACTATCTCAGTGAATGTTTCAATACCTCAATTTAGACGGGGGAATTTTGTTGATACAGTACTCAGTGCTATACAAAAGCATCAAGTGTTACCAAGTAAATTAGAGTTAGAAATTACTGAAAATATTTTAATGGATGATCCTCAAGTTGTGATTGATGCGTTAATTAAATTGAAAAATGAAGGTATCAGTATAGCCCTTGATGATTTTGGTACTGGTTTTTCATCAATGAGCTACCTACAAAAACTACCACTAGATCGCCTTAAAGTTGATCGCACATTTATTACTGATATAGCTCAAGAAGGTCAATCAGTTATTGCGGAGACTATTATTAATCTAAGTAAGAGAATGAATTTGAAGGTAATTGCTGAAGGTATTGAAAAAGTTGAACAACAAGAGCGATTGCGTGAGCTTGGTTGTGATGAGGTACAAGGTTTTTATTACGCTAAACCTATGCCACAAAATGAGTTTTTACACTTTCTTAAAGAGAACAGTTAACAGTATAAATGGTGAGTTATTCGCTGAGGGTTACTTAGCTATTCGTACCTCATTTCCTTGTGCTGGTTTCTCCGGAATTAGCATGGCTAAAAATAAAGAGCAAGTTGCAAACCCTGCACCTATATAAAATACCCATGCTGGTTGTATAATCCATAACATACCTAACAGCGCAGGGATAATAACGGCAGCAATATGGTTGATAGAAAAACTGACTCCAGCACTGGCTGCTATATCTTCAGGTTGAGCTATTTTTTGAAAATAAGTTTTAATAGCAATAGCTAACGCAAAAAATAGATGATCTATTACGTATAATGCGGCGGCAAGGTCAGCATTTTCTACCAAGCCATAACAAATAAAAATGATAACTAAGCCAATATACTCAAATCGTAAAACTGAGCGTTCTCCTATTACTCCAATTAACTTGCCAACTTTTGCAGCAAATAACCAATTAAAAACATAGTTGATAAGAAATAAGGCGCTGATATCAGCAACACTATAATTAAACTTTTCTACCATTAAAAAGCCAGCGAA
>JADGDH010000032.1:11171-27359 GCA_016745015.1 Colwellia sp. | reverse complement strand
CTAAATTTAAATACTTTAACCAAACTAGCCATTATGACTATCAACAGTAGTGAACAACTTTTGTTTAAGCATTTGAGTTAACAGCTCTTCTATATCTTGAGTTGCTTCAGCTTCAGTAACTTGGTATTTTTTAAGCACTAAATTGATAACATCAGCTTTCGAGTAGCCTTGTTGGAATTGCTCTACAATAAAAGTGCCTATTACATTAAGGGTGTAGTACTCCCCTGTTTCAGGCTCTAATATCACTGTTTCTTCTGCTACTTTTTGAAAAAGAACATTCTTAGCTAATTGGTAGTTAACTTGACTCATTAGGTAACACTTCCCTTTGTACTGGTTGTTTGTATTAATTGGTTGTTTTTTACCACAAAAACTTGATCCGCTATTTCAGCTAAACCTTGTTCATGGCTAACCATAATAACAGTTTTATTTTTCAAAACCTCATTAAAACTCTGTTTAAAATCACTTCTTGCTTCATGGTCTATCATAGACGTAGGCTCATCTAACAACAAAATAGCAGGATCTGTCATTAGGGCTCTAGCAAATGAAATACGTTGTCTTTGTCCACCAGAGAGTAATATTCCGTTTTCACCAACCTGAGTTTGGTATCCACTATCAAGCTCAGATATAAACTTATGCGCCCCTGCTTTTTTAGCAGCTTGCTCTATTTCGTTAAAACTTGCTTGAGGATAACCAAACGCTATGTTGTCAGCTACTGTGCCATTACATAGCGCAATATCTTGCGAAACAAGTCCTATGTTACTTCTCAGATCTGATAATTTAAAATTGTTAAGCAGTTTATTTCCAATAGTAATTTGTCCTGCTGCTGGCTCTACAAATCTTACTAATAAATGCAATAAAGTTGATTTCCCTGTGCCATTAGAGCCAAGAATAACAACTGTTTGGTTAGGATAAATATTTATATTAATATCTTTTAGTAATGGCTCGTTTGTATCATAACTAAATTCAACATCTTTAAAGGATATTAAACCGTAAAAATCATCATTTGATGAAGAAGAGTTACCGTCTATAGTATCGTGAGAATAGCTATCTGGTTCAGGGGAGATGCTAAAAACTTTATTAAGCCGGTGCGATGCACCTAACGCTTGTTGTGCTTGTCCGTATAAATTTGCTAAAGAGCTCATTGGTCTAGCAAAAAGTAATCCATACATTAACAACGTGATGAGATCAGGTATTGTTAAACTGCCTGACTGATAATGTATAGCACTAACAACGACAACAACCAAAACACCTGTAGAGACTAACAGTTGAATTACTGGTGATAAAATAGCTTGAATTTTTAACTGTTTCTTTCTTAATTGTTGAATTTCATGTGCATTAGCTTTAAAGCGGTTAGATTCGGTTTTTTCTCTAGAAAAGGCTTTTACCAGCTTAATAATACTTAAGTTCTCACTTGCAATAGCCACAGAATCGGCTTGCCTTTGTACTAAGTGTTCACTTATAGGTCGAATTCCTCTGCCAAGTAATTTTAAAACAATAAAAAATGCAGGTACCATTAACATGATAATTAGCGTTATTGTGGTGTTTATTGATGCCATTAAAATTAGGGCACCACATAAAATAAGCGTGGCAGGTACTAAGCCTGTTAGAACACCAGAGAGAAAATAACTAATAATAGTAACGTCATTACTCAACAGTGCTAATGTTTCGCCTTTTTTGGTGTTACTAAAGTATTTAACGGGTAGTAATTGAATATGATCATATAAGCGACAACTTAGTTCGGTTAGCATTTTTGCGCCAATAAAGTTTACTCGATAAGTTGATAAAAATCTCAAGAAAGCCTGTAAAACAAACAAAGACAACCAAAGTAACGCAATTTGAATATAAGTTAAGTTAAAAATAGTATTGCCATTAAGAATTGATTCTGAAAACTTACCTGCAAACCAAGGTACAGATAAGCTAACTAAACTTTCTGCAACCATTAACGCAATAGCAATGAGTAAAGGTAATTTATGGCTTTTGAGTAAATTAAAAAAATGATAAAAAGTCATCGGCTACTTCTTTATATGCATAGAGACATTACTTATACCAATTGAATTAATGGCCTATACCCACGTCATTGAGTTATTATTACTTGATGATACTGAATAATATACTTTTTTACTATCTTCTTTATCATAGGCTTATCAAGCCAATATTGATTAATACAATAGCAATTCTATTGAGGTTACAGACTGGGATAAAACAAAAAGGGTGAATAATTAAATTATTCACCCTTTTTTTATCGTCTTTCTTTATCAGAAAAGTAGCGAGAAGCTTTCTTTTAAATAGAAAACTACTTCTTAGCCAATTTCTCTTTGATACGTGCAGATCTACCTGAACGTTCACGAAGATAATAAAGTTTAGATTGACGAACGTCACCGCGACGTTTCACTTCAATTGAGTCAACAATTGGGCTATGTGTCTGGAATACACGCTCTACACCAACACCGTTCGAAATTTTACGAACAGTGAACGCAGAATGTAAGCCACGGTTTTTAACAGCAATAACAACACCTTCAAATGCTTGAAGACGTGATTTATCACCTTCTGTAACTTTTACTTGAACTACAACAGTGTCGCCTGGGGCGTATGCTGGTAGATCTTTTTTCAATTGCTCTTGTTCGAGCATTTCAATAATTTTACTCATAATACCTTCTTCCTAGTATGCACAGACATAAGTGGATCATGCTTGCTTCTTACCTTGTTTCTTAATAAGGGCTAACATTTTTTCCTGCTCAGCTGTCAGAGCTAGGTTAGTTAATAATTCTGGTCTTCTGGTCCATGTTCTCAATAGAGACTGCTCTTGGCGCCATAAACGTATGTGTTCGTGATTTCCGCTTAGTAAAACTTTAGGTACTGACATTTCATCCCCTGTTGGGGTAGTCAATACTTCTGGCCTTGTATAGTGCGGACAATCTAATAAGCCATTTAAGCCATTCGAAAAAGAATCTTGCGTTGCTGATTCCTTATGTCCTAATACACCTGGCACTAGTCGTGCTACAGCATCTATTACATTCATCGCGGGGAGTTCTCCACCACTTAAAATGTAATCACCAACCGACCATTCCTCGTCAATATCTGACGCAATTAGTCGCTCGTCAATGCCTTCATAACGACCTGCTATAAATATCAGGCAGTCATCTTGCGCTAATTCACTTACACCCGCTTGGTCCAATTTTTGTCCTTGCGGCGACAAATAAATAACCTTCGCTTTTCTACCATTTATCTCTGCAGCTTTACGCGCAGCATTTATGGCATCCCTGAGTGGTTGCACCATCATCAACATGCCTGGACCACCGCCATAAGGACGGTCATCAACTGTGCGATGTCGATCATGAGTAAAGTCTCTAGGATTCCATTTATGAAACTCTATTAACCCACCACGGATCGCTCGGCCTGTCACCCCATACTCGGTAATAGCGTCAAACATTTCGGGAAAAAGGCTTATCACCCCTATCCACATTTTGTTTTTCTCTTTCTTAGTAGTGTTCCTACCAGAATCGACACTAGTCACAAGTTAGAAACCTGGGTCCCAGTCAACACAAATTTGTTTATTTTCAATGCTTACCGACTCAACAACTTCTTCAAAAAGATAAGGTATTAACCGTTCTTTTTTACTAAAGCCATCCGTTAGGTTCGCTTTCACAACCAGTACATCATTAGCGCCTGTTTCCATCATATCGGAAACAACACCAAGGTCGTAACCTTTGGTGGTAACAACACGCATGCCGATTAAGTCACGCCAGTAAAATTCACCTTGCGGCAAATTTGGTAACGAACTTTCGCTAGTTAATATTTCTGACCCAACCAAAGCTTGCGCTTCGTCTCTGTCATCAATACCGCCAACTTTTACAACTAAGCCTTTGTTATGTTTGCGCCAATCAGTAATATCTACTGTTCGCGTATTATTTCCTAATTTTAATGACCAAGGAAAATAGTCAAGTATGGCATCAAGTTCACCAGTAAATGAATGAATTTTCAACCAACCTTTGATACCGTAAACAGCGCCTACTTTACCTAAGAGTATTTGATTTTCTTTATTCATAACAACTCACTACTAAATTTTACACCTACTATTTTTACTTACTAAGTAAAGTAATTAAGCTGCAACTTGCGCATCTTTTACTAACTTAGCCACACGATCAGATACACCAGCACCCTGACCAACCCAATGGTTGATACGGTCTAGGTCTAAGCGTAATTTTTCAGCTTGACCTTGTGCTGTTGGGTTGAAGAAACCAACTTTCTCGATGAAACGACCATCGCGAGAGTTACGGCTATCTGCAACAACAACCTGATAGAATGGACGCTTTTTAGCGCCACCACGAGCTAAACGAATGGTAACCATATCGTCCTCTTTTATTTTAGTGTTAAAACGGATTTTTCCAGACACTTCCTGCCGACAGGCGACAGAAAAGCTCGCGTATTTTACGCTTTTAAGAAAGAAATACAAGTATTAGTTTTACTAAATAACCTTATATAGTGACCTTAAAGATCAAAAAAGCCCAAGTATTGCCTATTTGGCGGCTTGGGCTTTGAAGCTACTAGTGCGTAAGGTGGTTATTAACGACCAAACATTCCGCCGCCACCGCCCATTCCACCACCCATACCGCCTGGTGGCATCATGCCCTGCATGCTTCGCATCATTTTTTTCATGCCGCCCTTGCCTGACATTTTTTTCATCATTTTTTGCATTTGAGCAAATTGTTTAAGTAGTTTATTTACATCTTGAATTTGTGTACCAGAGCCCATAGCTATACGACGTTTACGAGAGCCTTTTATAATATCTGGACGTTCGCGCTCGCCTGGAGTCATAGAGCTAATAATAGCCTCCATTCGACCTGTTAGCTTATCATCCATTTGATCTTTTATTTTATCTGACATGTTGCCCATGCCTGGCAATTTATCCATCATGCCCATCATGCCGCCCATATTTTTCATTTGAGCAAGCTGATCACGAAAATCTTCTAAACTAAAACCTTTACCACTTTTTACTTTTTTCGCTAATTGTTCAGCTTTTTTACGATCTACTTTTTGTTCTATCTCTTCAACAAGTGATAAAACATCGCCCATACCTAATATACGAGAAGCAATTCTGTCAGGATGGAATGGCTCTAACGCTTCAATTTTCTCACCAACACCCATAAATTTAATAGGCTTGCCAGTGATATGACGAATTGAAAGCGCGGCACCACCACGAGCATCACCATCTGTTTTTGTTAAAATAACACCCGTTAATGGCAAAGCATCATTAAAGGCTTTAGCCGTATTAGCCGCATCTTGGCCTGTCATTGCATCAACAGTGAATAAAGTTTCAATTGGGTTAATAGCCGCATGTAGGTCTATAATTTCACCCATCATGCTTTCGTCAACATGCAAACGACCTGCAGTATCGACTATCACAACATCAAAAAAGTTTTTCTTAGCGTGATCTATAGCAGCATTAGCTATATCAATTGGTTTTTGCTTGATATCACTTGGGAAAAATCCAACACTAATTTCAGTCGCTAAGGTTTCAAGCTGTTTAATTGCCGCGGGGCGATAAACATCAGCACTAACAACTAGCACTTTTTTCTTTTCGCGCTCAGTTAAAAATTTCGCTAGCTTAGCAACTGAGGTTGTTTTACCTGCACCTTGCAAACCGGCCATTAGAACGACAGCTGGTGGCGCTGCTTTTAAGTCAAGAGTTTCATTAATTCCACCCATGGCAAGCTCAAGCTCTTTTTGAACAATTTTTACGAATACTTGTCCTGGCGTTAAGCTTTTAGAAACATCTGTGCCTACGGCTTGCTCTTTAACTTTTCCGACAAACTCTCTAATGACGGGTAAAGCAACATCAGCTTCAAGTAATGCCATACGCACTTCACGCAATGTATCCTTGATATTGTCTTCAGTTAAGCGACCACGGCCGCTAATGTTTTTAAGGGTTTTACCTAATCGATCGGAAAGATTCTCAAACATAAATAACTCTAATAGCGCTCTTTACATAACGAAAAGTAGCGAAAAATGGTGAAAATTAATGCTGCTATTATACCTGTGATAAAATCATTGTCGAGACAAGCGTTAATTGAGCGTTTAATTATATTTAATATCAAATAGAACAAGCAATTTGCGAGCAACAATTCCTCATTGAAAACTTCTACGTTGATAAAATCATGATACAATAATATTTGTTGATTTTATCTTGATTTTTATGATGGTAATTATGGAACAGTTAGCCTTTCTTATTAATAATTTTATTGAACTCAGTGCTGAAGCAAGCCCTTGGTTGTTGTTAGGCCTGTTAATAGCAGGGTTAATGAAAGCTTGGGTGCCAAGTAAAATTTTAAGCAAGCATTTAGGTAAAGGAAAGTCTGCGGTAATTAAAGCTGCTTTAATTGGTGCGCCACTACCTTTATGTTCTTGTGGCGTTATTCCTGTAGCAACAGAATTAAGACGCAGTGGAGCATCAGCCCCTGCTACGGCTTCATTTTTAGTTGCAACACCTGAAACGGGCATTGACTCGGTGTCTGTATCATATGCCTTACTCGGCCCTGTTTTTGCTATTTACCGTCCATTCGCTGCTATAATGTCAGCCATTGTTACGGGGTTATTAGTCTCAACAGTTAAAAACAAAAATATAAAAACACCTACGCTTGAACCTGAAACAAAAAGTAGCTCTTGCTGTTCAAGCTCTACTGTAAAAAAAGAAATACCTAAATCAAATACTACAAGTACATGTTGCAGTTCAAAAGCGACTAATGAAAAAATAAAGCCTGTATCAAGTTCATGTTGCTCGTCTGGTGCAACATCATCAGTAGCTCAAGCACCATCTGCTCAATTACCTTTATTAAATACTTTTATTGGAAAAACTAAAACAGGTGTTTATTACGCGGCAACAAAATTAATTGATGACATTATTGTTTGGCTAGTTATTGGTCTTATTTTTGCTGCAATTGTTCGCACCTTTTTACCAGAAGAGTTTTTGCTCAGTTACGGCAGCGGTTTACCCGCAATGTTGCTCATGATTGCGATATCTATTCCAATGTACATTTGCGCCACGGCCTCCACCCCAATTGCCGCAGGTTTTATTATGGCAGGATTATCTCCAGGTACAGCACTCGTTTTTATGATGGCAGGCCCTGCTACTAATATTTCTACATTAGGGGTTATTAAAAGTGAAATGGGTGGCGCTGTATTAACACGATATTTATTAGGCGTTGCTTTATGCGCGATAGGTTTTGCAACATTACTTGATTTTGGATTAAACCTTTTTACTATTGATATTACTGAGCAAATGTCACATTCACATGAAATGTTACCACAATGGTTTGGTTTATCGTGCACGGCATTAATTGCCTTTTTAGCAATTAAGCCCTTAAGAAAATTAGTGATTTAACCTAAATCAAGCAAAGCCTATATTTGTCATGGTAGTTGATGCTTTATCTGGTAGAATTAATATAATTATATTTTCCATTTTAGGAGTTTAAGTTAGTGGACTTTTTGGTTATTGGATCAAGCATGGCATTTATTGCTTACATGTTCGCCACCATGATAATTTTATCACGCTTATTTCATCCTAATGGCCCCAATATTGAACGGGTGTTAATATTAGCAACAACTGCTATCGCTATTCACTTATTTAACGATGCACAGTTATTTTTTAATCGTGATGGTATTGATTTCAGCCTTTCCAATGTAATTTCTTTAGTGAGTTTAATGATCACTATAATAATTTCAATAGTGGCATTGCGAGTAAAAGTAAATTTATTACTACCCGTAGTTTACGGTTTTGCTGGTATTTGGCAATTAGCAAGAATTTTCATTCCTAACGCTGAATCAATTCCATTAGTTGCTGAGAAAATCATTTTAGTTAGTCATATAAGCCTTGCTTTAGTTGCCTATTGTATTTTGATTATTGCCACTTTATACGCCTTTCAAGTATCTTATATCAATCTAAAATTAAAAAATAAGAACCTTACCGCTGTAGTACACTTACCACCATTAATGCAGGTTGAAAAACAACTATTTACCATTTTATCTGTTGGGGTATTATGTTTATTTGCTAGTGAGTTTATTGGCTTAGTTTTTTTAGATGGATTTTTTGCTAAAGAAAATATACATAAAACAGTTTTGTCGTTAATGGCTTTATTTATCTACATTATTATTTTACTTGGGCATTACCTACAGGGTTGGCGAGGCCATAGAGTATTAGTGCTCACTATTACTGCCAGTACATTATTAACCTTGTCTTATTTTGGTAGTCGATTCGTAAAAGAGTTTCTGCTATCTTAATTTTTTAATCACACTTTTTATAACAATAAAGGACTTCCTTTTTGGATAACATATCAACTCAGATGCTATTTATTATTCTAGGCATACTGATACTTGTCTCAGCTTACTTTTCTGGCTCTGAAACTGGCATGATGTCACTTAATCGTTATAGATTGAGACACCTTGAAAAAGAAAAACACAAGGGTGCTAAACGAGTTAGTGCATTACTAAAACGCCCCGATAGGCTTATTGGTTTGATTTTAATTGGTAATAACTTAGTTAATATTGCAGCATCTGCCATTGCAACAATTATAGCATTAAGACTATCAAGTGAATTAGGGATATCTGATGATATAGGTGTTCTAATAGCAACCATTATACTTACCTTAATAGTATTAATTTTTGCAGAAGTCACTCCAAAAACATTGGCTGCGTTATATCCTGAAAAAATTGCTTTCCCTAGCTCTCTTCTCTTGTCTTTATTATTAAAAATATTACTTCCCCTTGTTATGACTGTTAACTGGATTACTAATGGCATATTAATGTTGTTAGGCATTAGTTCAGAGCAGCGAGAACAACATAGCTTAAGTAGCGAAGAGTTGCGTACCGTGGTAAATGAATCTGGCGCATTATTGCATGAACGTGATCAAAGTATGCTGATGAGTATATTAGATTTAGAAAAAGTTAGTGTAGACGACATTATGATCCCACGCAGTGAATTAATCGGTATTGATGTAAATGACGATTGGAAAAAGATTCAAAAGCAGCTTACCCAAGCAAATCACACTAGAGTTTTATTATATCGTGACAATATAGATGATGTTGTTGGCTATATTCATGCCCGAGATGCATTGAAACTGTTATCAAAAAGCCAATTTACTAAAGCAACATTATTACGCGCAGTGCGCGAACTCTACTTTATCCCTGAAGGAACCCCACTTAACATTCAACTATTAAAATTTCAGCATGCCAAAGAGCGTTTAGGATTAGTTGTTGATGAGTATGGCGACATTCAAGGCTTAGTCACCTTAGAAGATATTTTAGAAGAAATTGTGGGTGATTTTACAACTACGCAAACACCTACACCAAGTGATGAAGTAACCTTACAACCTGATGGCAGTTATTTGGTCGACGGTAGTGCGAGTATTCGCGACGTAAACAAAGAAATGTCATGGCAGTTACCAACAGACGGCCCTAAAACGCTCAATGGTTTAATTATAGAGCATTTAGAAGATATTCCACAAAGCAACATCAGTGTTCGTATTTCTGGCTATCCAATAGAGATAGTAGAGGCTTCAGAGAATAGGATAAAAACAGTACGAGTTATGCCTGAATATTTTGTTAGCACAGAGACAGATGAGGCATAAATAACCGAAATTATTTTCAAATAAAGTTAATCACAATGTTATCCACAAGCAATATAACAAAAATAGCTTTCCACAATTTCTGTGGATAACAATGTCAAAGCCTATTTGTAACAGCTTTTAACTATTTCAACCGTTTTTTAATAAAAAATTCATCTTTTTTTTCATTAAAATCGTTGCTAAATCTATAGGCTAGATAAACCATGGTGCAGGCGTTTTTTGCTAGTTAAAATAACAAAGTGGCAAGGTTTATGCGTTAATATTTATTGTTGTTTATTAATCAAACAAGCGCTTATTAACCAAAAAACAATCGCCATAACCAACCATGATTTAATTCTTCTTCACAACTTTTTAATTGGGATGAATAACGACGAGAACGATTATCCACTTTCCTCGCAACTTTCACTAACCATGCTTTCTTTTTATAGCTTTTGCGTTTAAAACCACCCCAACCTTCATGATAATTTAAGTACTGGTTATATGCGTCCCATTTTGAAACACCATTGATTTTTTGTGTTTTAAAAATAAACCAACCCATAAAATCAATAGCATCATCAAAATCATCACGATCTGCACCTGAGTTACCTGTCTCTCGAACATAGTCATCCCAGGTCATTGTTTTAGCTTGTGAGTAACCATAAGCAGTGCTAACTCTACCCCAAGGAATAAAACCAAATAAATAATCTCGAGGAGGCAAAGCATCATGTTTAAAAGAGCTTTCTTGGTACATCATACTCATGGGTATATGAATTGGAACACCCCAGCGTTCGCGAGCATCTTTAGCAGCAAAATACCAACTTCGATGTTCGCGAAAAATTTCACAAATATTTTCAGGGTTTGCTGGAGGAGGTGTTGCGCAACTTGATAAGAGAATAATGGTTATCAAAGTTATACAAATGGATTTGGCTGTATGCATAAATAGTAGAGTAATACTTAAGCTCATGAATAATGTTCACAATAGTGCCAGATTTTTAGCTCTTTGGCATTATTAACCATACGCTAATTACCTATATTTTTTCAGTAGATTAAATTATTTAAAAATAAATTGAACTTAATAAGAAAAGCGCACTCTTACTTAATAGTTATGTTATTCCCTGTGTTTCATGTTTTTTGCGCTTACGTTTGTAAGCGCATTTTTTTTGCTTATTTTTAAGAGGAGGATAAATAGCAACAATGTTATGCCCAGTCTTTTTAGGTAAGTTTCATTTTTTGAAAAATAAATTGAACTTAATGAGAAAAGCATACTCTTACTTAACAGTAATGTTGTTCCCTTAGTGTTTCATGTTTTTATGCGCTTACCTTTGTAAGCGCATTTTTTTTTGCTTTTTTTTATGCGCTTACTTTCACAATCACATTTTTTGTCTGCACCTTATAAAAATTGATATATATTCGAAGCAATAAATCATTGCTCAATCTTGCATCTTCAAACAGAATAGGTATATTGATTACTAACTTTTTTTTATTAAAAAAATATTGCTCAAACTATGTACTTTTACGCCGCTAGACAGCCTATTTTAGATGTAAACAAAAAACTCTATGCATATGAGTTACTTTTTCGCGATAGCATAGATAATGTTTTTCCTGATATTGATGGTGACGAAGCAACCAGTAAAATGATTGAAGCAAGTAAATTTAATATGGGTATCAGTGAATTTACTGGCAACAAACCAGCTTTTATTAACTTTACTTTAGAAACCTTAGCGCAAGGTTATCCTGAAATGTTAACGAATGAAGAGGTTGTTGTTGAGGTTTTAGAAACGGTCAAACCTGGTAAAAAGTTATTAGGTTTATGCAAAGCTTTACACAGTAAAGGCTACATTATAGCTTTAGATGATTACGAACACCAAAGTGTTTGGGCGCACTTTTACCCTTTTATTAAAATGATTAAAATTGATATTCAACAAACAAGTTTTGATGAAGTGAAAGAAATTATTAAGGCGATCAAAGATCATCCGCATATTGAGCTATTGGCAGAAAAAGTAGAAACCTATCAAGAATACGATCAAGCCCAGAAATTAGGCTTTAAATACTTCCAAGGTTTCTTTTTTGCTAAACCAGAGATGGTAAAGACTAAAAGTTTATCCCCTTCTCAACTTGCTATGGCAGAATTACTATATGAAACATCAAAGCCAGAGTTAGATCTTTCTAGTATTACAAGTGTTTTTGAACGTGACGTTTCTTTATCATATAAATTACTACGTTATGCAAACTCAGCTATTTTTAAACGCCGTAGTGAAGTTTCAACCATTAAACAAGCATTAGTATTACTTGGTTCAAGTGAACTTAAGCGTTTTCTTGGTCTAATGTTTGCTGTAACCGCAAACCCTGACAAACCCACTGAACTAATAAAACTAGCGATGACACGCGCTAAATTTTGCGAACTTGTCGCCCATGACATGAACTCTCGACTTGATGACTCTATTGCTTTTTTAACAGGTTTATTATCTATGATAGATGCTATTTTAGATGAAGAGCTTGATGTTGTTTTGGCAAAACTTCCCTTAGCAGCAGAAATAAAAGAGCCACTGCTCACCCGAAAAGGCGTAATGGCTGCCGTTATAAAGTTAGTTGAGTTTATCGAACATGCCCAGTGGGATAAAACCAATATTGTCATAGAAAAGCTCAAACTAGATAAAGAACAAGCGGCTAAGCATTATAATGAAGCTTTAGCCTGGGCTGATGAACAAAGTCTGTTAGCTGGGTAATATTTTATTAGCTTATTTTTAAAAAAATCATTTACAGGAATTTAGTATGTTAACTATCAAAACAAGTAGTAAAATTATAACACTCGGCGCTAGCTTATTCTTATGCTCTTATTCATCTCTAGCACAAGAGTCAAACACTGATGCACTTAAAACTGAAGCAATTACTCTCGTTAAACAATTCGGTGGAACATTAAAACCCTTACTAAAAAAGGCTATGAACGAAGGGGGAGTAAAGCAAGCTATTGAAGTGTGTTCAGTAAAAGCTCCTGAAATTGCTAAAGATTTAAGCTTAACTAGCAACTGGCAAGTAAAAAGGGTCAGTCTAAAAGCAAGAAATAGTCACAGTGCAACACCTGATGCTTGGGAAAAAACAACGTTAGAAGAATTTAATAAACGTCAGCAACAAGGTGAAAAAGCTAATACAATAGCAAAAGCTGAAATAGTTAATAATGAATTTAGGTTTATGAAAGCCCAAGGCGTTGCACCTTTATGCTTAACTTGCCATGGTAGTGAATTAACTGACGAGACTAAAGCACTTCTTACACAGTATTATCCTAAAGATGAAGCAACAGGGTATTCACTGGGGGAAATAAGAGGTGCCTTTAGTTTAACGAAGAAACTTTAGCAAATAGCAGTTATTCTAGAGTTTTCTAGAATAACTGAATACATTTACTTAAAACCCTTGTGGGTTTTCTGACTGCCACCGCCATGTGTCTTCAATCATTGTGTGTAAGTTTCTAGTTGCCTGCCAATCAAGCAACTCATTAGCTAGGTCAGCATTAGCATAAACTGTCGCTAAATCTCCTGCTCGTCTTGGCACTATTTTGTATGGAATATCTTGACCACTAATCTCTTTAAAGGTGTTTACAATTTCAAGCACAGAAGTGCCATTGCCTGTACCTAAATTAATCGCTTTACAGCCTGATATTTTATCTAAATTTTGCAATGCTTTAACATGTCCCTGAGCGAGATCAACTACATGAATATAATCACGAACACCAGTGCCGTCTACCGTGTCATAATCATCACCAAAGACTTGCAACTGCGCTAACCTTCCAACAGCAACTTGTGCAACATAAGGTAATAAGTTATTAGGAATGCCGTTGGGGTTTTCACCTATCAAGCCTGAGTTATGAGCGCCAATAGGGTTAAAATAACGTAAACAGGCAATAGACCAATCACTATCACTTTTTGCTAGATCAAACAAAATATGTTCAACCATCAATTTAGTCTGCCCATAAGGATTAGTAGCTGACGTAGGCATTGTTTCATTTAAAGGCGATACGTTATCACCATAAACAGTGGCAGAAGAACTAAACACTAATTTTTTAACGTTCTGCTCAGCCATTACTCTTAACAAAATAACGGTGCCTGATACATTATTATAATAATAACTAAGAGGCTTTTCATTCGACTCACCAACTGCTTTATGGCCGGCAAAATGTATTACAGCTTCAATATCATGCTGTTCAAATACGGCTTTCATTGCATCATAATCACAAATATCAGCTTTAATGAAAGTTACTGTTTTATGAGTAATTTGCTTAATTCTATCGAGTACTTTAGTTGAAGAGTTAGATAAGTCATCTACGATCACAATATCTTGCTCTGTGCCTTGTTTAGATGCTAACGCCTGTAATTCAACGACAGTGTGACTGCCAATATAGCCTGTGCCACCCGTTATTAATAAACTCATAAATTCCCTTATTTCTGCAATTAATTTATTCTATGCGTAATATTTTGCCACGCTATCGAAAAAATCGCCAAGCATTTCTGCTGGTAAAGCATTAATTCCTGCAGCAGCAGCTCTTCCTCCACCAGTAGGGAAACTAGCACAAAGCTCTCCTGCCCCTTGTTTATTACTTAACGGTGCTCTAAGGCTAATGGTATAGGTTGTTGCTTCATTTGTGGCACTTTCATTGGAGGTGTTTTTATTCAAAGTGCTTTTATTCAAAGTAACAACCACATGCGCTTTATCTGGCGAAGCATTGGCGAGCTCATTACCAAAAACGCCACTTACTCTTCTTGCCCATGGTTCATCAGCTAATTGAACCGCACTTAATTGTTGATTATTAATAAGCACAGTAGAATTTTTAGCTTTAGCCATATCGGCTAAGTAGGCCGTTTTAAGCTGATGAAACACTGAACCTGTTTCATCAATTAAATCAAGAGGGTCAGAGTAAGTTGATAATTTTTCAAATAACTGAGCTGGATGAAAATGTAAATCATCAACACTACGACCATAGCCGTTGTAATTAATATAGATACCAAGTTCTTTTAATAATGCTTGTTGTTTTACAGGTAAGTTATATTTCTTAGCCAGCTTTTCAGCTGATGCTTGCATATTATCACCAAATGCAGCAGCTATAGCCCAATTAACAAACTCACCATTAAGATGATTATTAATCAACAAACTAGTGCAAGTATTAGCATCAGTATTGATTAAACTTGTTAAAAATGTTGATTGTGGAATATCACCTGTTCTGTGGTGGTCAACATAGAAAACCTTAACTTCTTTTTCAAGTAAGTGAGCTAACGCTTCATTGTTTTTTTCTAAAGATATATCTAATACTGTAACTGAGGTTGCAAGCTCTGCATCGACTTTTTTAAGCAAACTAATATCACGCTTAACACCCGTAATTAATATTGATTCTTTGAGGCTGGGGTTAGTTTTACGTTGAGACAAACGAAGTTGCAATAAAGCAATAATGCCATCAGCATCACCATTAAAAACATCATAATGCATATTATTATCCGTGCTTTTTGTTACTAAGGATGTCACTAATATTAGTACTTATTGTGATAAAACCTTGTTCATCTAAATAATTCACTATTTGCTCAGCACATTCTTGTATAGATTGTTCAGCCGTTTTAACATGAATTTCGGGGGTTTCTGGAACATCGTAGGCAGAGTCAATTCCCGTAAAATCTTTAATTTCACCTGAGCGCGCTTTTTTATAAAGCCCTTTAGGGTCACGTTGTTCGCAAATACTGATAGGTGTATCAATATATACTTCAATAAATTCACCTTGTGCTAATTTAGCTCTAGCACTAGCCCTATCTTGCGTAAAAGGTGAGATAAATGCAGTCGATACAATTAAACCTGCATCTAAAAACAATGTTGATACTTCACTAATACGACGAATATTTTCTATTCGTGCTTCATCACTAAAACCTAAATCACCATTAAGGCCATGGCGAACATTATCACCATCAAGTAAATAGCTATGACAACCCAGCTTAAACAGCAAGGCATCAACCGCATTAGCAACAGTTGATTTTCCTGAGCCACTTAAACCAGTATACCAAAGTAAACAAGGAGTCTGTTTTTTTAAATTTGCACGTTGTTCTTTAGAAATATGTTGTTCATGCCAAACAGTATTTTCTGTTTTCATTCTGTTCTCTTTAATATATTAAGGTATTGTTTAAAAGGGAAAGACTAAAGGGATCATTAACAATACCGTAGCACTGTAAACAATTGATACAGGTAAACCAAATTTAACAAAGTCTGTTAGTTGATAATTTCCTGCGTTATAAACCATAACATTAGTTTGGTAACCATAAGGGCTGATAAAGCTGCCACTTGCAGCAAATGCTACTGCCATAACAAAAGGAATAGGATCCACACCTAACCCTAAGGCAATATTATAAGCAATAGGAAAAATTAACGCTGCTGCTGCACTATTTGTTATTAACTCAGTCAATAACAAAGTTAAAACAAAAATGGCGACAAAAGCTAAGTAAGGACTGCTACCGTTAAGTAGTTGCTCAATACCCCCTGCGATAATTGCTGCTACGCCTGTGTTTTCAACAGCACTGGCTAACGTTAACGCGCCAAGCACTATCATCCAAATTTCTAATGGGAA
>JADGDH010000032.1:3494-11071 GCA_016745015.1 Colwellia sp. | reverse complement strand
CCCATCAAATTGCTGTAATGTTAGCACTTTAGAAATATCGCCACTAAAGATAAGTTTATCATCAGCTTGTAAATTTTCTTCAGGGGTAACTGGGGATATCAAACGACCTTGACGAACAATTTCAACTAAAAACAATGTGTCTAAATTTCTAAGACCATTTTCTTCAATGCTTTTACCAATTAATTTAGAATCACTGGCAACTTCTGCTTCAAGTAAATAATCTTGGGTCGACAGCTCTCCTTGTTCCATATCAGGTAATGTTTTAGCGCGTAAAACCACAATCAATAAACAAAAGAATAGTGCCACTATACCAATAACAGTAAAGTCAAAAAAACTAAAACCCTCTGCACCATGCTCAAGCAATAAACTATTTACAATAAGGTTGGTAGAGGTGCCTACTAGGGTGAGAGTGCCACCTAATATAGCGGCGTATGATAAAGGTAATAATAATTTACCTGCATTAATAAGCTTATTCTTTTTCACGCTATTAATAAGCGTTGCCACAACGGCAGTATTACTCATTAAAGCCGAAGCTAAAGCAGTACCAATAAAAAGCCGTAACATCGACTTTACTTTAGAGCCGTTAAAAACACTGTTACTTAGGCGGCGTAAAATACTGGTTCGTTCAAATGAAAATGAACAAAGTACCAATAAAATTAATGTGACTAAACCGGGGTTTACCGCATTGGCAAGAATATTGTCAACACTAACAAAAGAGAGCGCTAAACAAACAAGTACCGTGATTGAGAATATACGTTCAGGTACTTGTTGATATTTAAGAAGGCCAGCAAAAGTGGCGATAAAAACCGCTATCATCAACCACTGATCTATTGTCATTACTATCCTTCAAGTATATTTTGTAGGCGGGAATTTTTCACGCTTCAATCAGAAATAAATACTATATTTTAGCTATATCTCTAGCACCCCAATGAGGGAAATGTTTGCGAACTAAGGTATTAAACTCTAATTCAAAGGCTGAATATTCATGTGTTTTTTGATCAAGGGCATGAGCTATCATACCTGCACCCACAGTAATATTGCTTAATCTATCAATAATGATAAAAGCGCCAGTACCTTGATTTTCTTTATACGCATCAAAATGTAAAACTTCATCAACAACAAAGTTAACCGTACCAATATCATTAACCGCTAACTGCGAGCTTGATAGCTTTTCCATCGTGTTAATATCATATTTATTGTTGATACTTTGCGCATGCCCTGTCGTCATTTTACTGCCATGCTTAATAAAGTATTCTCGCCCTGGCTCTAATTCATTTTCATGCATCCATACAACGGTTGCATTAAATTCTTTTGTTGAATGAGGTAAATTGCCTTTTTTGACGATCATTTCACCGCGGCTAATATCAATTTCATCTTCAAGGGTTAACGTTACTGCCATACCTTTGTCTGCGCGCTCAAGGTTACCGTCAAAAGTAACAATTTCTTTTACTACGCTTTCTTTACCCGAAGGTAATGCAACAATGGTATCCCCAACTAAAATATGACCCGACGCAATAGTTCCTGCAAAACCACGAAAATCTAAATTTGGTCTATTAACATACTGTACTTGAAAACGGAATTGGGTAAATTCATTTTTTGCTTTGACATCAATCGTATTAAGTAACTTCATCAAAGTTGCCCCAGGATACCAAGGCATATTATCGCTTTCTTCAACCACATTATCGCCATTTAGTGCTGATAAAGGCACAAACCGAATATCATCAAATTCAAGGGATTCGCTAAACTCACGATATTCTTTTTTAATGGCTTGGTAACGTTCTTGCGAATAGTCAACCAAGTCCATTTTGTTCACTGCAACCACAATGTGCTTAATGCCTAATAATGAACAAATAAAAGAATGACGGCGTGTTTGAACTTGCACTCCATAACGAGCATCAATCAAAATAATCGCTAAATCACAATTGGAAGCGCCCGTCGCCATATTTCGCGTGTATTGCTCATGTCCTGGAGTATCTGCAATAATAAATTTACGTTTTTCCGTAGAGAAATAACGGTAGGCAACATCAATAGTAATGCCTTGTTCACGTTCAGATTGTAAGCCATCAACTAACAACGCTAAATCAATGCCTTCACCTGTTGTACCTGATTTTTTTGAGTCTTTTTCAATAGCAGCGAGTTGATCTTCAAAAATCATTTTTGAATCATGCAACAAACGGCCAATTAAGGTACTTTTACCGTCATCTACGCTACCACATGTTAAAAAACGAACTAACTCTTTATTTTCATGTTGCTTTAAATAGGCTTGAATATCATCTTCAATTAAGTCTGATTGGTGACTCATTACGTTCTCTCAAAATTTATAATTTATTTACTTACTTTAGTATATTACTGAAAAACAGTGGTTTATCTAAAATGGTGCGTTATCTAAAGATAAGGAACTATTTAAAAATATCCTTCCATTTTTTTCTTTTCCATTGAGCCAGCACTATCGTGATCAATAACACGACCTTGACGCTCAGAGGTTTTTGTTAATAACATTTCTTGAATAATTTCAGGTAAAGTTGTTGCCGTTGACTCAACCGCCCCTGTTAATGGGTAACAGCCTAACGTTCTAAAGCGTACATCTTTCATTTGAATTTCGTCATCATCACCAATTGGCATACGATCATCATCAACCATGATCAAAGTACCGTCGCGCTCAACAACAGGTCGTTTTTGTGACAAATACAAGGGCACAATAGGAATGCTTTCTAAATAAATATATTGCCAAATATCAAGTTCTGTCCAGTTAGACAAAGGAAACACACGAATACTCTCGCCTTTATTTACCTTTCCGTTATATACATTCCATAACTCTGGACGCTGGCTTTTAGGATCCCAGCGATGGTTTTTATCACGAAAAGAGTAAACACGTTCTTTAGCACGCGATTTTTCTTCATCACGGCGAGCACCACCAAAAGCAGCATCAAAGCCATACTTATCAAGCGCCTGTTTTAATCCTTGGGTTTTCATTACATCAGTATGCTTTGCGCTACCATGCGTAAAAGGTCCCATGCCCATGGCAATACCATCAGGATTTTGGTGAACAAGCAGTTCAAACCCATAGTCTTTTGCCATTTGATCACGAAAAGCAATCATCTCTTTAAACTTCCAATTAGTATCAACATGTAATAATGGAAAAGGGATTTTACCTGGGGCAAAAGCTTTACGAGCAAGATGCAACAGCACAGCAGAATCTTTGCCGACAGAGTAAAGCATTACTGGGTTGTCAAATTCAGCGGCGACTTCACGAAAAATATGAATAGATTCCGCTTCTAATTTTTCTAAATGGGTTAAATTCATTGCCAATACAAACGTTGATAAAATTGATAGTGTAAGAATGCCACACTCAGCCAAACTTTTCCATATAACAAGTGACTTTTATATAACCAAACGGAATAACAAAACAAAATAACCAGATTATTTTAATATTTTTTAATTTCTTCTACTTTATGGAAGTAAAAAGTCAGCAATAAGCTGACTTTGCAAATAAAAGATCACTTATATTTATATTTTTAAACGTTCCTTATTATCTATTAAAATTTTCTCACCAATACCTTTTACTTTGGTTAATTCCTGTAACGACTTAAAATCGCCAATTTGCTCTCTATACGCTAAAATTGCTTGCGCTTTTTTATGACCAACTCCTTTTAGGGTCACTAAATCATCAATGCCTGATTTATTCAAATGAACGACTTGCTGTTTTACTACCGCTTCATTGGTAACTGTCGGCTCTGCTGAGGCTAGGTTAGTATTAAAAAGTAAAGTGGTGGTAAGTAGTGCACAGGTAAGTGCTTTAATAGGTAAAATTTTCATATTAATTCCTTGTAAATAATTCCATTAAAAAGGTGAAAGCATTTGATTTATGACTAGGTAAATTACTAGGTAAATCAATTAATGCTCACTATTAGGTTTAGACATAAAATAAATTTTTGTCAAATTCATTTAAAATCACACAGAAATAGTTAGAATATGCACTCATAATTTTCGCACTATTATTTAAATGACTCCATGAGCAAAATAAACTGTTTACTAGCCCCTACTTTGGCTAAAAACAAAACGACCAATACATCCATTAACGTTGATAAAAAAACTTGGCACAATTTACAAGGCTCAAGTGCGAGTATTGCTTTATACAATGGGGCTATATCAAGTGATGTTCCAATACTATTGGTAACCCACGACACACCTTCGGCACTAAAATTAGAGCAAGAATTGCGCAGTTTATCGCAAACAGAAAATGCATTGTCCATTTGCTTATTTCCTGATTGGGAAACTTTGCCTTATGATACTTTCTCTCCTCATCAAGATATTATTTCTCAACGCCTATCAACTCTTCACCAGTTGTCGCGTATGAAAAAAGGCATAGTAATAGTGCCTGTAACAACATTAGTGCAACGATTAGCACCTAAGCAATACATAGAAGCGAATAGCTTAGTCATAAAAAAAGGTGATAGAAAAGATTTACACCAACTTAGACAAGAACTAGAAGCGAGTGGCTATCGTTGTGTTGAACAGGTGATGGTTCACGGTGAGTTTTCTGCTCGTGGTGCAATTTTAGATATTTTCCCTATGGGCAGTAATACACCTTTTCGCTTAGATTTTTTTGATGATGAAATTGATGAAATTCGTTTATTTGATCCTGAAAATCAACGTTCAAATGAGAAAATAGATAATATTAACTTATTACCCGCTCATGAATTTCCTACCGATGAGAATGCGATAAGTCTATTTCGTAGTCAATATAGAGAATTATTTAAAAGCTCTATTGACAAAGAGTCTATTTACCATCAAGTCAGTAATGGTATTCTCCCTCCAGGCATAGAATATTATTTACCGCTTTTCTTTGAAGATAAAAGCACCAATACATTATGTGATTATCTATCACCTGATACGTTAATAGTCGTTTCTGGTGATTTAGATAAATCATTAAAACAATACTGGCAAGATATTGACTATAGGTATGAAAACAGACGTTACGACCCTACTCGTCCGTTATTGCCACCTGAACAATTATTTTTAAGCAATGAATCGCTCTATACCGCCTTAAAACCTTTTGCTCGAATTACAATAGTACCTTGTGAATCAGTGGACGCAAAACAACTATCTCAAGTAAGTGCTAATGAAACAAAGCAAAAAGCTAGTGCTGTACATTTCGATGTAACTGCCCTGCCTGATTTAACTATTAATCATAAACTAAAGCAGCCTTTTGAATTAATAAATAATTTTATTAAGGATAAAGAAACACCCGATAATATTTTATTTATTGCCGAAAGCCAAGGTAGACGAGAGAGCGTTTTAGAGTTACTAGCACGAGATAACATCAAACCAAGCATATTTAATTCTATTGAAGATTTTATTGAATCAAATGAAAAGTTAGGCATTAGCGTTAATGCCTTAAACCAAGGTTTTACCTTCCAAGCTAAAGGTAGTGCCAAAAAGAATTCCATCGCCTTAGTGACAGAGTCTGAGCTACTTGGCGATCATGTTCGTCAATCTAGACGACGTAACAAATCTCAAGATATTGAAACTGATGCGATATTTAAAAATTTAGCTGAGCTTTCTATTGGTCAAGCTGTGGTACATATAGAGCATGGCATTGGTCGCTACTTAGGTTTACAAACATTAGAAACTGGCGGAATTACCACTGAATTTTTAATGCTTAGTTATGCTAACGAAGCTAAGCTTTATGTACCTGTTGCCTCTCTACACTTAATCAGTCGATATTCGGGTGCTGATTCAGAACATGCTCCTTTACATAGGCTTGGCACAGATACATGGAGTAAAGCGAAACAAAAAGCGGCTGAAAAAGTTCGAGATGTGGCTGCAGAGCTACTTGATATTTACGCTAATCGTGCCAGCAATACAGGTTATACATTCAAACGTGATAAGGAAGATTACTTAGCATTTAGCGACAGCTTTGGTTTTGAAGAAACCTTTGATCAACAACAAGCCATCAATGCTGTTATTAGCGATATGCTTTCATCTAAAGCAATGGACAGATTAGTGTGTGGCGATGTTGGCTTTGGTAAAACAGAAGTGGCTATGCGCGCCGCTTTTGTCGCAGTTAATGATGCTAAGCAAGTTGCGATATTAGTACCAACCACCTTACTTGCCCAGCAACACTATGAAAACTTTCGCGATCGCTTTGCTAACTGGCCAGTATCAATAGAAGTATTATCACGCTTTAAAACAGCTAAACAACAAAATGAAGTAATAAAGCAAGTTGAATCAGGGCAAATAGATATATTAATAGGCACTCATAAACTATTGCAAAATAGCATTAAATATAAAGATTTAGGATTATTGGTTGTTGATGAAGAACATAGATTTGGTGTAAAACAAAAAGAAAAAATCAAACAACTACGCAGCAATGTCGATATTCTAACCTTAACCGCTACCCCTATTCCAAGAACATTAAATATGGCAATGGGCGGCATGCGAGATTTATCAATTATTGCTACACCACCAGCAAAAAGATTAGCCGTTAAAACCTTTGTGCGACAGCATGATGAAGCCCTAATTCGGGAAGCAATTTTGCGAGAAACCTTGCGCGGTGGACAGGTATATTATTTACATAATCACGTTGATACAATAGAAAAAACAGCCGCTGATATTCAAGCGCTAGTACCTGAAGCTCGCGTTGTAACTGCTCATGGGCAAATGCGAGAGCGTGAGCTTGAACGCATTATGAGTGATTTTTACCATCAACGTTTCAATGTTATTGTGTGTACTACCATTATCGAAACGGGTATTGATGTACCAAGCGCAAACACGATAATTATGGACAGAGCAGATCATTTAGGCTTGGCACAATTACACCAATTGCGTGGGCGTGTTGGTCGTTCTCACCATCAGGCTTACGCTTACCTGTTAACGCCTCATGAAAAGCGAATGACTAAGGATGCGAAAAAGCGCCTAGAAGCTATCGCTTCATTAGAAGATTTAGGCGCAGGTTTTACCTTAGCCACCCATGATTTAGAAATACGTGGCGCTGGTGAATTACTCGGTGAAGACCAATCAGGTTCAATGAGCCAAGTTGGCTTTAGCTTGTATATGGAAATGCTTGACCACGCAGTAGAAGCCTTAAAAGATGGCAAGCAATTATCACTTAACCAAGTAACAGCTAAACAAACTGAAATAGAATTACGGTTACCCGCACTAATTCCTGAAGATTACATTTTCGATGTTAGCCTACGTTTAAGCTTATATAAACGTATTGCTAGCTGTAAAAATAAGAATCAGTTAGATGATATTCAAGTTGAGTTAATTGATCGTTTCGGTCTGTTACCACAAGCAACTAAAAATTTAGTTCATATTGCAAAAATACGTTTAAAAGCACAAATCATTGGCATATCACGTATTGAAGTGAATGAAAAAAGTGGTTCAATTGAATTTAATGATGACACCAGTGTTGATCATATGTTGATTATTGGTTTAGTGCAAAAACAACCAACAATGTATAAGATGGTGCCACCTAATAAGCTTAAGTTTAATAAAGCAAGTGAAGGTGAACAGGCAAGGTTTAACTTAATTACCAATTTATTAAATGATTTAACAGCAACTAATAAATAAAA
>JADGDH010000032.1:2171-3394 GCA_016745015.1 Colwellia sp. | reverse complement strand
AATAAATAAAATTAACACAAGGTAAACGGATCATTAATGAAATTTAATTCAGCTATTTTTTCTTCAGTGCTTATTATTAGCCTCTCACAAATAGCCATGAGTACAAACGCTTGGGCTGTAAAGCAAGAAAAACCTGAACGTTGGTTTGAAATTGAAGTTATATTATTCAAACAGCTAGGTAACAAATCGGCATTTAAAGAGCAGTTTCCAGAGGGCATTAACGCATCTAACTTGCCAAATTATCGACAGTCATTCGACTTGTTAGGCTCTTATGTACAGCCAGATTTAACAGGTATAAAGCAATTTATTCCTGTTTGTGGTGAAAAAACTGAACGCTCACTATTTTTAGGAGCACAACCAAGTATTATTGCATCTATCTCTGATAAAAAATTTGGTGAAAAATTTAATCAATTGCAACAACTTGAGCAAGTGGCAACATTTAGTATGCCTGATTTTGCAGAAGCCCCCTTTTCTCACTCAGAGAAAATTATTGCTAAATTAAACTTGCAAAAAGAAACATTAACTAAGCCTACTTTTTCCACACAAAAGCTTTGCATCATTGCCCAAAGTGAAGTGGAAAGCTTATTTAATGAAGAAGAACTTATCAATTTTAACACAAACTCAGTTAGTGTTGATGCTATACCAAGTAAATTAAATGCTATAGGTGCACATACTAGCAATAATCCTTATTTAATTGCTGATGAATCATTATTATTAAAAGAGATTAGCCAACGATTACGTTGGAGTAAAGAGTTCGAACCCTTATTACACTTTGGCTGGCGACAAGTTGGTATAACTAAAAAGCAAGCTATTCCTCTTAGGTTAATTGCGGGTGAAAATATTAAGCATAAATATCAACAGGCATTAACTGATTATCAAATTGAAATTGATGAAGCAAAGTCTATAGAGCAAAATTTGCTTGAACAACTAGCTATAGCTCAGAATACCGCCCAATTTTCTAATCAAACTCAAAGTCTAGAAAATGAGACTGATAAACTGAACATAAAAACAGAGCAAAAACAGCAAGCATTAAACCAATTATTCTCCCGTATTAACTATACAAGTAATAACCCTATAGATAACGATACCCTTAACAATATAATCAATAATATTAAAGAACAAAGCCTCGAAAGTATTACCTCTAGCGACTTTATGACTAGTAATGCTGCTGAAATAAACATAGACGATCAACCGTTAGGCAATGATCCATTAGACACGAACAC
>JADGDH010000032.1:0-2071 GCA_016745015.1 Colwellia sp. | reverse complement strand
GTAAGCCAATCGATTAAATAATAGTGTAAAGAGTCAAGTTACAAGTGAATAATACCAAATATCATTAATCCAACAAATTTTGTAATAAAGGACAAACCATGAACAAAGAAATTGAAATTCAAGCCGCTGTATTTCGCCGTTTATTAGCACATTTAGATAATCGCAAAGATGTACAAAATATAGAATTAATGAACTTAGCAGGCTTTTGTCGCAACTGCTTTAGCAAATGGACAGTAAGTGAAGCTGAAAAACTTGGTGTCACTGTTGATATTGATGTCGCCCGAGAGCAAGTATACGGCATGCCTTATAATGAGTGGAAAGAAAAACATCAACTGCCTGCCACAGAAGAACAGTTAGCAAAATTTAATGCGTTAAATTCTAAATAACTAAACTCTAAATAAAAAAGAAACAAAAGGGAAACACATTGATTTTAACACCACGTATTACTGAAATTAATCAAGCTAATCATATTAGTAATTTAGCTATCATGGCTTGGTTTGAAGAGGCTAGATCAAATATTTCTCAATTATTAAATAACGATATAAATGGTATAAAATTCACGTCAGTAATTGCGCGTATTGATTGTCAGTTTAAAAATGAAGTTTTTTATGGTTCAAATGTAGAAATAAAAACGGTAATTACAACCGTTGGCAACTCTTCTATTACAGTCAATCAAAAAGCATTTCAAAAAAACACGCTTGTAGCAGAAAATACTGTTGTTCTTGTGTATGTTAACCTACATAAAAAATGCACTGCACCAATAACAGATAAATTACGAAAATCACTTTTAGATTATGTTTAAATGATATCAACGACTTATCGTTTGAAAGTGTTTTTTATATGGGCTAAATAAGTTACAAATAAACATACCTTTACTTATTAATTGCACTCTATTAATATTCTTATTACTCAGGGATGGACATACGCATAACTTAAGGAAAAGATGTTGAAGAATTTCAATTCAGGCATTCAATGCCTAGCATTGATAGCCCGCTTTCACCAAATACCCGCAGAGCCTAGCGCTTTAATACGTGAATTTCAGCATGAAGATGAATCATTAGCTGATATTAATCTTATTAGAGCCGCAAAAAGTTTAAGTTTTAAAGCGAAATTCATACAAGATAAAGCTGATGAAGTGCCCTTGATTATGAATCTGAAAGTATTATTCAAGCCAATATGCGCCGTATCAGCCAAGGCAGAACCGTATTTATTATTGCCCATCACTTGTCTGCGGTAAAAGATGCAAATCGTATTATGGTGGTAGATAAAGGCAGACTAGTTGAGCAAGGAAGTCACCAACAGTTAGTGAAACACGGTGGTATTTATGCGCAACTGTATTCTATTCAAAACCACCACGGTGTGGGCATGGTAGCCAAACCACCGACAACGCCTATAACCCCTTCAACAGCTTTAGTGCCTGATGCAGGAGACAATAATGTTTGATAAAGCCTCACATACTTCTTCAAACGAAACCGAAGAAGCAACCAAAAAAGCACACCGCGTTAATACCAGTAAAAAGCTAGCACGAGAAAAACTTGCTTTTTTAGCAAAATTAAATGCCGTAGCTAACAATGCGAAAGTAAATACAAAATCAAGCGTTAAAACAGCAGGTATTACCACATTAAATATTCCCTCTTCATTACCCGTTAATCAGCGTTTATTATTTAAGAGTATCTGGCAAGAATATCAGTCAAAGCTAAACAGTTTTACCAGTGAAATAACAAAACTGACCGTTGAAAAAAAATCGATAAAGATAGATGTTGGCCGACTAGAAAAAACCTTGCCATTAGTGATTGAGCGAGAGCGAAGTTATTACACGCTACTTGAAACATCGGCTGTATCACGTAATCAATATTTAGAATTAAAACAACAGCGTATTGACCAAGAAGAAACCTTGTTACTACAACGTGCCAAGGTTGAGCAAATTAACGCTAGCATTGAATCAGCTAAACAAAACTTGCAAGCCTATTTGTCAGAGTCACGTCGTAACACCTTACAAGAAATTAACCAACTAACACGGCAAAGTAAAAGTATTAACCAAGAGTTGACCAAGGCAAACCGACTAACACAA
>JADGDH010000162.1 GCA_016745015.1 Colwellia sp. | reverse complement strand
CATTATTCGAGTTACCATGGGCTACATCACCTTTTTCTAGCTCGTAGTCGTACCAATATTTAAAACGAACAAAAGCACCAAAATTGCCTTTACTTAATTGAATATCATGCACACCTTTAATAACAGTGGTAAAAGCATCACCTTTGTCATAGTTTAACGCGCCATCATCGGTAGTGGTTGAACCCAATCCGCCCGCTCGATTTAGCCCACTATAGACACGATTGGTAGGATCTTCTAAGCGCCAGCTTGAACCAATATCTAATTGTGAATTAATTTGTAGTAAAATATCGTCATTTTCACCAAAATTAAAATCAACTGCTTGCGCTGTTGATGTTCCCAGAGCCAAAGCTACAACCAAGGCTATAGGTTTGATTTTATTGTTTTTTGTTAGCATGTTATTCGCCTGTTTTTATTGTTTTAATACTTAATGTAATTTTATTTCCGCAATTAGACTACGATAATTGTTAAACTATTATTTCTCCAAGTACGCCAAACTATTGTCATTTCATGCAAAACTCGTACAATAGGATTACTCTAAAAATAGTAAACATAAAGTAGTAGGAAATGGCGTGGCAAATTATTATTCAACATTGAACGGCTGGATGATCCCTTTTATAAAGGCGATGGAAATACATAATATTGATATTGCACTAGCACTAAAAGAATGTGGTATTTCTCAAGAAGTTATTACGAATCAAGAGTCACGCACTGCGGCAGAAAAATTTTCTCACCTTATAGATTACTGTAATAACAAACTAGCACGACATGATTTTTCTATTTTATTGGCTGAGCAGTTTCACCCCGGTATATTTCATGCGCTTGGCTATGCAATGATGTCTTCAAATACATTGCTAGATGCATTAGAACGTATCGCTCATTATAAACGTGTCGTTTCAAATGCCTGTGAATTAGTTAACCATAAGCATAAAGAACAGTTGATTTTTGAAATGAAGATTTGCACTTATGATGGAACGAATAGACCCGTATTATCGCTGGCAGTGGTAGAAACTTTTTTAGCAACCATTGTACGCTTAGCCCGAGAGTTAATAACATCAGGTTTTGCACCTGAAAAAGTTTGTTTTTCTAATCCTAAACCAAGCTGTGATATAACTTACCTTGAAAGATTTTTTAATTGCCACATTGAATTTGATAGTGATAAAACAGCACTTGTTTTTAATTTAAAACAAGCACAAGAAAAATTAATTTGTGGCAACCCGTTAATTACTCATAGCCATGAGAAAATGCTTGATGAATTTATGGCAAGGCTTGATAAAAACGACTTAAGTCATGTAATTAAAAATAAAGTGTTTGATTTATTGCCTCTTGGCGCCCCTTCTCAAACTGAAATTGCAGAATATCTTGGTATGAGTTTGCGTAATTTACAACGAAAGTTACACGCTCAAGGCACAAGTTATAAAACAATTCTTGAGAACACCCGTAAAAATTTAGCTATGGACTACATTATGCAACAACATTTAAGTTTAAGTGAAATAGGCTATTTAGTGGGGTTTTCTAGTGTCGGTAACTTTAACCGCGCTTTTAAACGCTGGACAAACCAAACTCCTGGTGCATATCGTCAAAATAAAAAATAACGTAAAGTGCTACACGCTCTACTTTTAAGCAACGAGTTTTTATATATTACTAATACTTAGGTATAATAGTTGTTGGTTGCAAAGATAATCATTTGGCACGAATAACACATTCAAATTCAAGCGTAATCATTAATACTAACAAGCATATTTTCTCAACTTATAGGTCGCAATATGCGTAAGCCTCATATTTGCTTCTGCATCATGAGTTTTTTTGTAGCAATACAGATGAACTCTGCCATAGCAAAAAACGCTTTAGAATTACTAAAACACCCTTCATTTCAAAGCTCATTAGCAAATAAAAGTATTTTATTAACCCTTGAACCATTCAATAATTCTGTTCTAACTGTAGGCGAACGTGGTCATATTGTTAACTGGGAAAGTGATGATAACTGGCAACAACATCAGGTGCCTGTTAGCGTAACTATAACCGCAATAACCGTACTTTCTGATGGCAGCAAAGTGGCAGTTGGCCATGATGGCGTTATTCTTAGAGCAGCAGCTGATAGTCAATCTTGGCAAACAGTATTTACTGGCTTTGACCTGATTAAACTCAAAATAGCATTATTGCAAAAACAACATGATGCGTTACAACAAGCCATAGACTCAAGCCAAGATGAAGATGAAAAAGAAGAACTTCAATATCAACAAGAAGACTTAACTTTTACTATTGAAGACAATGAACTTGAATTAAAGGCAGGACCTAATAAACCATTATTATCTATCACCCGAGACCAGCAAGACACACTATTTGCTACGGGTGCTTACGGTACTGTAATTACCAGTATAGACAAAGGGCTTACTTGGCAATTAATTAGTGATAGAATTGACAACCCTGATAACTTCCATCTTAATTCAGTCATTTCAACAGACACCAATGAACTTTATATTGTTGGTGAAAATGGTCTAGGTTTTCATTCTGTCGATCAAGGTAAAACATGGTCAACCATGACAATGCCCTACTCGGGCAGTTTATTTGGCATTATTGCTAGAACTGCTGCTAACAACACAACACAAATTGTGGCTTTTGGTTTACAAGGAAACTTAATGGTATCTCTTGATGGTGGAGAGCATTGGCAGCACAAAAAACTACCTACAAGTGCTAGCTTATTGGGTGGAAGGTTTTCTCCTCAAGGGCAAGTGTTTTTAGTTGGGCACGGTGGTTTAATGGTTGACTTTCCTGTTACAGATTTACCTAAATTACATTTACAAAAACATCCTTCTGGTGCTGCACTGTCAAGTGTTGTCATTAAAGATGATGGTTTAATTCTTGCCGGTCAATTCGGTATTAGTTTTTGGCCACTTGAAGAGAGAAAGTAAGCATTATGTCAAATAAATATAATAATAATACCTCGCATAAACCTAGTAAAATAGAACAAATAATTGAAAAAACGGTTTTTGGTCATCGTGCTATTGCGATGAGTGTAATAGCTTTGGTGATAATTTTCCTCACTATGCAAGCAGTGCAAGTAAAACCCGAAGCAAGTTTTACCAAAATGATCCCTAGCTCTCACCCCTATGTTAGTAACTTTCTTGATTATCGTAAAGAGCTCTCTGACTTAGGTAATGTGGTTAGGATTGTTGTTGAAAATAAAAATGGCGACATTTTTAATGCTGACTTTCAGCAAACTTTGAAAGAAGTTACTGATGAAGTATTTTATATTCCTGGCGTAAGTCGTGATGGCCTTAAGTCATTATGGACCCCTAATACACGTTGGCAAGAAGTAACCGAAGAGGGTTTTGTTGGTGGTGCTGTTATACCTGATGGTTATGATGGCTCAGAGCAAATGATTAACCGTATCAAAGCCAATGTATTCAAATCAGGGCAGGTAGGTGTATTAGTTGCGAATAACTTTAAATCTGCCATTGTGTTAGCTCCATTGCAAGATATAAATCCAGACACAGGTTTACCACTTGATTACCGAGAATTATCATCCATTTTAGAGGAAAAAATCCGAGATAAATATAGTGATGAAAATATCACTATTCGTATTGTTGGATTTGCTAAAGTCGTTGGTGATTTAATCGACGGTGCTTTACAAGTTGTTGGTTTTTTTGCACTAGCTGTGGTGATCACCTTTGTGATGTTATGGCTTTATTCTCGTTGTTTGCGTAGTACTTTTTCAGTATTAGCTTTTTCAATATTTGCGGTATTCTGCCAACTTGGTATTTTAAATATACTAGGGTATGGCATAAATCCTTATTCAATGTTGGTGCCTTTTCTAGTATTTGCCATTGGTGTTAGCCATGGTGTTCAAATTATTAATTCCATTATTCATCATGCTGTTACTGGTGCAGATAAATTAAACGCAGCAAAATTGGCTTTTCGTTCACTTTATGCTGCAGGTATTACCGCATTAGTAAGTGATGCTATTGGTTTTACCACTTTAATGGTTATTGATATTGAAGTAATTAAAGAGTTAGCCATAGCGGCTAGTATTGGTGTCGCTATTATCATTGTTACTAACTTAATAGCTCTGCCTATTTTGATGAGTTACATTGGAGTTTCTCCTGCTGGTATAAAACATTCCAAAGATACAGCCCATAAAGCAGGTGTAGTAGAGTCTTTATTTAAAGATTTTGCTAAGCCCGCTTTAGCAAAAACAGCACTAACTATTGGGGTAGTTTGTTTAGCATTAGGACTATTTTTCTCACAAGCAATGAAAATTGGTGATTTAGATGCTGGAGCACCAGAACTGCGCCCAGATTCTCGTTACAACCTTGATAACGCTTATATTGTAAATAATTACAGTACCAGTACAGACTTGTTTGTTATTATGGTTAAAACTGGTGTTGAACAGTGTGCGCAATACCAAAATTTGATTTGGATTGATCAATTTCAATGGCAATTGAGAAACGTAGTTGGCGTACAAGATGTAAAATCAGTTACTGATGTTTCAAAATTTGGTTTGTTTGGAATGAATGAAGGTTCATTAAAATGGTATGGCTTAAACCGTAACCAATTAATGACTAATGCATCATTATCTCGAGCGCCAAAAGGACTTATTAATAAAGATTGTTCTATGGTGCCAGTATTAATATTCCTTAATGATCATAAAGCACAAACTTTAGATAATGTTGTGAAGGCTGTAGAAGAATTTAAAGCTGAACACCAAGTTGACGGTGTTGAGTTTCTGATGGCTGCCGGTAATGCAGGTATAGAGTCTGCCACCAATATGGTTATTGAAGAAGCACAAACTGAAATGTTAATTTGGGTTTATGCCATCGTTATTATTATTTGTTTAATCACTTTTAGAAGTGGCCGTATTGTTGTTTGTATTATCACGCCACTGATCTTAACCAGTATTATGAGCCAAGGTTTAATGGGTGTTTTAGGTATCGGTGTTAAAGTTGCCACACTACCTGTTATTGCTTTAGGTGTTGGTATTGGTGTTGATTATGGTATTTATATTTTCAGTAAAGTTAAAGAGGCTCTAAGTCAGGATAAGTCGTTATATATGACTTACCGCTATGCATTAAATCAAACAGGTAAAGCCGTTGCTTTCACTGGTATCACCTTGGCGATTGGTGTCGCTACATGGGTATTTTCACCCATTAAATTCCAAGCAGACATGGGCATATTACTTACCTTTATGTTTATTTTTAATATGCTAGGTGCGTTAACCTTAATTCCAGCCCTTGCTTGGCTACTTAA
>JADGDH010000031.1:25149-27407 GCA_016745015.1 Colwellia sp. | reverse complement strand
TTTATCCAGTTGAATATTTCAAACTAAGACTCTTAAGTAATTTTTCATGAATTGAATCAAAAGAACCATTACTCATCACTACAATGCTATCTCCTGATTGTGCATAATCAGTAATTTTAGCCACTAACTGACTAATATCATCTTCAATAATACAGGGTTGCTGACAATTTTCAATTAAGTCATTCACTGACCATTTAACTTGTTCTCCTTGAAATAAAAAAACGTGATCCGCTTGGCATAATGAATCGGGTAAAGTATCTTTATGTACACCTGATTTCATCGTATTTGAACGAGGCTCTAACACTGCAATAACTCGGTTATCACCACATTCTTGTTCGACACTTGCCCGAACGCCAGCTAATGTTTTAGCAATGGCTGTTGGATGATGAGCAAAATCATCATAAACCTTAATTTTATTAACCGTACCTCGTAACTCTAAACGGCGTTTGGTGTTAATAAACTCAGTCAGTGCTTCAATAGCAATATGACTAGGAACTCCTGCATGACGCGCGGCGGCAATAGCCATCAGAGCATTATCAATATTAAAATCACCTATTAATGACCATTTTACTGTACCCTGCTCTATACCATTAAAGATCACTTTAAATTCACTACCATCAGCAACTATTTTTTGCACTTGCCAGCCATTTTCACAGTCACTTTGCTCTGTGGGTGTCCAGCACCCCATGGCTAATGTTTCATTTATCGCAACTTCATTTTTTGGTGATAAAATCAAACCATTGCTTGGCACCATTCGAATAAGGTGATGAAACTGCCGTTGAATATCTGATAAGTTATTAAAAATGTCACCATGATCAAATTCTAAATTATTAATTACTAATGTTCTTGGGCGATAATGAACAAACTTAGATCGCTTATCAAAAAAAGCGGTATCGTATTCATCGGCTTCAATAACAAAAAAAGGGGCGTTACCTAATCGCGCCGAACAATCAAAATTTTGCGGCACACCGCCAATTAAAAAACCTGGTGATAAGTGAGCATATTCTAAAATCCAAGTAAGCATACTGCTGGTGGTCGTTTTTCCATGAGTACCCGAAACAGCTAATACCCAACGATCTTTAAGAATATTTTCTAATAGCCATTGTGGACCAGACATATAAGGAATATTACGATCCAACATATATTCCACCATCACATTACCCCGCGACATAGCATTACCTACAATCACTAAATCAGGTTCATCATCAAAGTGCTCAACTTGATAACCTTGCTTTAATTCAATGCCAAGTTGTTCAAGCTGAGTACTCATGGGTGGATAAACTTGCGCATCACACCCTGTCACACGAAAACCAAGCTCTTTTGCCAAGGCAGCAATACCACCCATAAAGGTGCCGCAAATACCAAGAATATGTAAATGTTGAGTTTTATTTGTCATAAGTAAGAAAAAAGTCTGAAATAAGATGAAATTGTATGGCTGTTAATATACCTTATTACTCTATGCTTAGCCGTAAAATCCTTAACCAAAAGTTAGAAAAACTCAACTCAACGGATAAAACATGTCAGTAACCAAAGTTAGCAGCCTCCATATTTACCCTATTAAGTCTACTGCGGGGATCAACTTACCTCATGCAATGGTTGATGAGTTAGGCTTAGCCTTTGATCGGCGTTTTGTTGTTAGTGATCCTTTAGGACAGTTTATCACGGCGAGAACTGAGCCAAAACTATGCTTGGTGAATACTAATTTTATAAAGCAAGGATTAGAATTATCAGCACCAAATATGTCAACGCTGACATTATCGTATGACGAGTTTTCTGCTCAGTACCAAAATGTAACGATTTGGGGAGATGAAATTGCCGGAGAACTTTGCTCTAAAGAAGCTGACACTTGGTTTAGTGAATACTTACAACGTCCCTGCCAGCTGTTATTTTTTGGGCAATATTCATATCGCGAAAAAAATCCGAATACGGATCAAGCCAGAAAAGTTGCGTTTGCTGATGGCTACCCATTGCTATTAATTTCTCAAGCATCATTAGATGTTCTTAATGCTCGTATAAAAGATAAACGCTTTGGTGACAATCAACAACAAGCCGTTTCTATGACACAATTTCGGCCAAATATTGTTATTGATAATTGCTTGTCTTTTGCTGAAGATAGTTGGCAACATATTCGTATTGGCGAAGTTGAATTTAAAGTAAGCAAGCCCTGTGAGCGTTGTGTATTTACCACTGTTAACCCGCTAAATGCTGAAAAGCACCCTGAGCAACAGCCGCTAAGGGCGTTAAAATCTTTTCGACAA
>JADGDH010000031.1:5822-25049 GCA_016745015.1 Colwellia sp. | reverse complement strand
AAGCCCTGTGAGCGTTGTGTATTTACCACTGTTAACCCGCTAAATGCTGAAAAGCACCCTGAGCAACAGCCGCTAAGGGCGTTAAAATCTTTTCGACAAACCCATAATGGCGAAGTATTGTTTGGTCAAAACTTGATCGCACTTAACAGTGGGCAAATAAAGCAAGGAGAGAAATTAACGGTTATAAGTAAACAAGAACCACCTACTTTAGTCGTTCCTGATTTAATTAGTAAGACTCAACCCTCACAGCTTGATACCAAAAATAAAGATGCGATATCAAAAACAACAAATAAAAATTTAAATATATTTTTTGAAAAATGGAATAAAAATTACCAAGTCCCTTCAATAAGCCAAAAAGTCCACGATAAACAAAAAACGCTATTAGAAAACGGTGAGGATGCAGGGTTGATCTTGCCTTATTCATGTCGAGCAGGTATGTGTGGTCGCTGTAAAGCTAAGCTTATTAGTGGTAACGTTAAGCAGTTTTCCTGCGATGGCTTAACCGTCCAAGAAGAACAAGATGGCTATATTTTATGTTGCAATGCTATCGCAACAAGCGATGTGGTGATTAAGCATGACTAAATACCAAATAAATTAAAATTTATATCCAACACTAAATACCAAGCGATAATCATTTGCTTCTGGCGTGACACCTGTTGATGATTCTACAGGCTCGGCTATTCTATCTAGGTGAAATAAGAGTTCAATATCCAAGTCATCAATAAATTCAAATTCAAAACCTGTTTTAAGATTATGGGTACGAGAACCTGACTTTTGGCTAACAAATTGCATTTGATAGTCAAATATAAAATCAATTCTACTATTAATTTGATAGTCAAATAAAGTACTAAAACTTAACGCTGAACTTGCATCAGAGTCACCGCCTACTTCATCATTGTACTGTGTGTTCAAATAACTAGGGCCAAGAGTGAAGTCCCATTCTATGCGTTTAGTGTTTATTGCATGGTAACCTATACTTGTACCAATGCTGTGGCGTTCATCTATATTTTGTTGTAAATCACTATAGTTTTCATATTCAATCACTCGAAAAAACATATCTATACTATACAACCAATCAAAGTAGGTATTAAATCGTCTAGCATTGTTTCTAACACTTGTTGTGCTATTGTCAGATGCTTCACTGTAATCAAAACTAAAATCAGCCTTTAGACGACTAGCTGGCGTTCTTCGTTGAGCTTCTGCTTTTAATAAATAATCAATTTGGTTAGAGTTTCCTTGATTAATATCAACACCAAGACTAACCTTCACATCCCATACATCAACTCTTTTATCTGCTGCAGACGTAATAGAAAGCAAGTCTGATAAAGGAAAGTGTTGCTCTGTTCCATTACTAATCAAAGTTAATTTTCCATCTTTTACAATAAGAAAACCTTGTACAATTCTTCTATCCGCTAAACGAATTTGCTGATCAAAACGACTGCGTAACTCACTAACATCTTCCCAGTCAAAAGATTTCACACCGAATTCATCACTATCAAATTCAAGCTCATCATCATACATTGCAATGATGTCACCTTTTAACCATTCATCAGAGGTTAGCTGTAGCCAATCAAATTTTTGACTAAAAATAGGTGTTGGTTTTTTCCAAACAGACATCTCTGTGTTAGCAGTTTGCGCAAAAACATTTTTACCCAAACAAAAAGACAACAAACTAATGACAAATAAAAGTTTAACTATGAACTTCAAATAAAATTCCTGTGTATCTTGTGACATATATACCCATCCCACTTGGAGATGCTCGCTTCAGAAATATTAAAAATCATAGCTCAAACTCACTACAAATCGATAATCATTTTGCTCTGGAATATTATCATTTTCATCGGCATGCGGGGTTTCCGTTCTATCAAAATAGAACATTAAGTCTAAATCAAATTTTTTAGTTAATTCAATTTCTAAGCCTGTTTCAAAATGATGTATATATTTACCTGATGCTTCATTAACAAACTTAACTTGATATGATATCTCAAAATCTATGTCTCCCGTTATTTCATAATTCAAATCAGTCCCTAAAACTAAACCAGGTGATTTTTCGGTATTACTTTCATCAACAGGAACATTTTTAAATTTTGTTTTTTGATAGCTTGGGCCTAGATTTACATCCCATTCCACAGTGCTGCTATCAATAAGATGATAACCTGCGGCAACACCATAACTTAAGCGATAATCAATATTGAGAAATTCATCACTAAAAAGTTCAAAGTCCATAGCACGAAGGAATATTTTATGATTGAGAAACCAATCATAGGTGGACGTCAGTGTTGATTTATCTGCTGTTACGAGTTTCTCATCTGATTCTTGATCTTCAAATGCACTATAATTTGCAATATAATCTATTTTCAGGCGACTAATCGGGCTTCGTCTCTGCATTCCTGCCCCGATGGTATAATCAAAATCAGCTGTATTTCCGCGACGAAAATTAGCACCAAGACTAAGATAACCATCCCATAAGTCTATTTCTCTTTTACTAGAAGAGGTTATAGAGAGTAAGTCACGTAGAATAAAGCTTTTAGTAACATTATTATTCACCATACTTAATTGTCCATCTTTAACAACAATGTAACCTTCAGCAATAGTGCCATCAAGCATTCGAATACTTAGTTTGTTTTTACTGCGTAATTCTACGACATCATCCCAATCGATAGTTTGTAATTCTAATTCTTCACTATCAAATTCAAGTTCTTCATCATACATTGACAAAATATCGCCTTTTAACCACTCATCAGAAGAGAGCTTAAGCCAATCATATTCTTGTTTAAATGCAGATAGTTGAACATCATTTTCTGTTGCTTGCGAAACAGAAAAATTAAATAGTAAATACGTAAAGATAAGTAAAAGTGGTAAATGTTTATTCAATGTTGATTTTCCAAACCAAAAACAGCAAGCAAATATGATACTAATGTAGTCAAAGCATCATCATTATATCAAGGTGTTATCATAATAATACATAAAATTAAGGTAACTATAATCATGATACTTCATATTTAAATTCGTCCGAATTAAATTGTTTTATTAAAATACAAGAACAAATCCTAGACTAAAGTCTCAAAAACTTGACCCAAATCAATATAAAGGTTCAATTTGAGACGTTACTTTCACAAATTGATTTAAATCAACTTATCAAACCAAACAGAGTGTAAGAATTAGTGCATAACGTACAAATAATTACAAAAAAACATAAGTACTTATACATATTTAATATATTTATAAAACATAAAACTGGGATAATAACTATGAAAACAGAAACTACAAGTAAATTTGCACTCTCTTTACTTACTGCGGCTATTTTATCTGCACCGTCAGCTTTTGCAGCTGATCCTGCACACGGTAAAGGCATCACTGATGCACTAGCAGACAGTAAAGCCAACTTATCATTTCGTGCTCGTTACGAAGGCGTAGATGAAGATAATGCCAAAGATAATGCAAGTGCATTAACTGTAAAAAGTCGCTTTACGATTAACACTGGCACTTACAACAATTTTTCTCTAGGACTAGAAGTAGATAATGTTAGTGCGTTAGTTGATGATTATAATAGCAAAACTAATGGTAACACTGAATACTCTGTTGTCGCTGATCCAAAAGGCACTGACGTAAACCAAGGTTATGTTAAATATGATAACAATGGCTTTAGTGCTGTTGTTGGTCGCCAACGTATTTTACACAATAACCAACGTTTTGTTGGTGGTGTAGGCTGGCGTCAAAACGAACAAACTTATGATGGTGTTCGTGCTCAATATAAAGCAGGTGCATTATCTGTAGACTATAGCTACATTCACAATGTAAACAACATTATTGCAAAAAACAATTCAGGTGATTTTCACCTAGCTAATGTAGGTTACAAAATTAATAAAGCGCATAAAGTTGCGGCTTTTGCTTATATCTTAGATTTTGATGCTGGAGCAACAAATTCAAGCAGCACATACGGTGCACTTTACAATGGTAAATTTGGGCCTGTAATCGTTAATGCAAGTGCTGCAAGCCAAAGTGACAACGGCGATAATCCTAACAGCTATACAGCGACTTATTTAAATGCTGAATTAGGTTATAAATTTGATGCTGTTACTGTTTTAGGTGGTTATGAACTATTAGGTAGTGATAACGGTGTAGGCTTTAATACTCCACTAGCTACAAAACATAAATTCCAAGGTTGGGCAGATAAATTCTTAGGTACTCCAGGCGAAGGTATTGAAGATATTTATGTAACAGTTAAAGGGGCCATATCTGGCATTAAATTAGCAGCAACTTACCATGATTTGTCTTCTGATGTAGATGGTATTGATTTTGGTAATGAGTTAGATTTAGTCGCTAACTATACAATAAACAAAAACTATGGTGTATTAGTTAAGTTTGCTAATTATAGTCAAGGTGATGTTACTACAAGCCAAGTTGATACAAACAAACTTTGGTTACAAGCAACTGCTAAATTCTAAGTAAAGCCAACGAATTTATATAATAAGTAACAAGCAAGAAAGGATCATACACTACCATGTATGCTCCTTTTATTTTTATTATTACTTTATCTTTCTACTTAACGACAAAAACATTAGAATAACCGCGGTTTTTCATGGTTAGGCTTATCTACTTTGTTATTAATGATCGACAATTACGACTCCTTTACTTTTAATTTGGTGCATTACTTTCAAGCATTAGGGCAAGAGGTGAAGGTTTTTCGCCATGATGAAATTAGCTTAAATGAAATAGAAAAACTCAACCCTGATTATTTAGTTATCTCTCCAGGCCCTTGCAATCCTGACAGTGCTGGTATCTCTTTATCAGTAGTTGAATATTTTGCAGGAAAAATTCCCATGTTAGGTGTTTGTTTGGGGCATCAATGTATTGCTCAATGCTTTGGTGGTAAGGTGATAAAAGCCAAAAAATTAATGCATGGAAAAACTAGTACCATTACCCATAATGGCTCAGGTTTATTTCAACAACTTAAGCCGTCTTTACAAGTCACTCGATATCACTCGCTTATAGTTGATCATAAATATCTATCTAATAATTTCACTGTTACTGCTTGGAGCCTTGATGAACACGGAAACAAAGATGAAATTATGGCTTTACAACATAAAGAGTTTGCACTTTGCAGCGTTCAATTTCACCCTGAATCTATTTTAACTGAACAAGGTCAAACACTTTTGAAAAACTTTTTAGCCATGTATTCTTCGAAACATAACTAAAAACAATAAAAAATGCTTTGATAACATAAACTGATAACCTTAGAATAACTATTTACTTCATGCTCTTTCCATCTGAAAGAATGAACTTGTGAGACATTAATTAAACCCTATGCAATTTTTTGACAACAACGACGCAATTTCTGCTATATATCAACAAGCAATAAGTTTATCTATTAGTAAAGAGTTTGCCGAACAACGTCGTGGCAAAATTAACCTTGTTGATTTTCAAGGTAGTGAACAAGAAAATCGTCGTAGAGAGTTATTGTCTGTTGAAGTAAAAGCTCAGCAAGAAAAAATAGTTGCCGCTCATGGTGAAGAACACTTTCGCAAGCAAGTTATGGCAACATTTTTTGCCCAAGTAAACAAACAAGTAAATGACGAATTTGATAATAAAGCTTACTTATATAATAGTGTGCTTAGCATTGAAGATGCTGCACCTACAATTTTAGAATTACTCTCTTTACGAGCGACTTCAGTTAATAAAATAAAGCCTTTAGCAACCTCACTTCCTTGGCTTGCAACTGGCTTAGTGAGCTTAGTCAACAAGCCTCAATACAGAAAACGTGCCGATGTACAAGTTAATGATGCTAATCTTGCCCTTAGTTATATTGGATTAGATAACTTAAAATTGGTGATGCCAACCTTCATTCTTAAACATTGGCTACCTACAAATACCGCACCTTTTAGCTTAATGAAGCGTAAATTATGGAATGACAGTTTATCTATCGCTTTAGCTTCCAACGTACTAGCGGAACATGCTGGTGCCAATAGCTATATCGCATTCGCTACAGGCATGATGTCTAATATTGGAAATTTAGCTATAACACGTTGCTTTTTAAGCACTTACAATCGAATGTATAAGCAAGAATTACGCGAGGCTTTTAATGCTAAAGACAAACGATTACACAATATTTTAGTCAAAATAGAAAACCCGCCAGAACTGTTACTTGAACAATTAATTTTACGAAGTAGTAAATTATCTGCAGAATTAATTGAGTTAATGAACTTTGATCGTTTACCCATAACTGAAGCAATGTTTGACTTAGCTTACACTGAAACTATTGAGAAAATGTCTCCTGTTGCCCAGATTGTCACCAAAGCTAAAGCTTATGTTAGCTATCGTAGCCTTGCAAAAACAAACTTAATTTGTGATGAAGAGTCTGCTTTATTATTTGAATCTGTAAAGTTAACTAAAGCTGAAATTTCATTACTCAATAAAAGTGATATTGACCATATAAAGTTAAAATTTAACTAGTTTTCACTAATATTTATTAAATTTTTTTTGATTATTTATTAAAATAGCTACAAATTCATTTCTATGAGTCAAACTACTTATATTTAACAAAACTCACTTTTTAGTTTTTTTGCTTATAGCAATAAATATTCATTATATTTGAATAAAACATTCAAATCCTTTGTTTTCACTAGCTTACATCTTATCTACACAAGACAAAGTTACTTCTTCCTGTCATAATAGCTTTCTATTTTTAAACACTGAACAATATTTTTAGCATAAAAAATATACTACTTATTATGCTAAAAATATTGCTCAGTGTTGCCAATTAAATAAACCATCTAATTTTGAGGAGTTTAAAATGTCAGAACAATTTTCTGTAAATCGCGAGTTATTTGATGATGTCATGGTGCCTAACTATGCGCCTTCAGCAGTAATACCAGTACGCGGTCAAGGCTCTCGAATGTGGGATCAACAAAATAAAGAATATGTTGATTTCGCGGGTGGTATTGCAGTGAATTGTTTAGGCCATTGTCACCCTGCACTTGTTGGTGCTCTACAAAAGCAAAGTGAAAAAATTTGGCATTTATCTAATGTAATGACCAATGAGCCAGCACTGCGTTTAGCAAAAAAATTAGTAGATAGTACTTTTGCAGACAAAGTGTACTTTGCTAACTCGGGTGCTGAGTCAAACGAAGCTGCATTAAAGCTAGCACGTCGTTGGGCACTTGACATTCATGGTAGTGATAAAACTCAAATTATCGCCTTTAATCAAGGTTTCCACGGTCGTACCTTTTTTACCGTAACGGTTGGTGGTCAAGCAGCCTATTCTGACGGTTTTGGTCCAAAACCTGGTGATATTGTTCACGCCGAATACAACAATTTAGACAGCGTAAGAGCACTTATTTCAGATAATACCTGTGCAATTATGATTGAACCATTACAAGGCGAAGGTGGTATTGTTTCACCTACTGATGAATTTATTAAAGGTGTTCGTGCATTGTGTGATAAACACAACGCGCTATTAATTTTTGATGAAGTTCAAACAGGCGCTGGTCGTTTAGGACCACTTTATGCTTATATGGACCTGGGTGTAACGCCTGACATTCTAACTTCAGCAAAAGGTTTAGGTGGCGGCATTCCTATTGGTGCTATGTTAACAACCACTGATATTGCTAAGCATTTAAAAGTTGGAACCCACGGTAGTACATATGGCGGTAACCCATTAGCTTGTGCTGTTGGTGAAGCTGTTATTGATATAATCAATACACCCGAAGTACAAAGTGGTGTAAAAGCTAAAGCGCAAACATTTATTAATGGTTTACATGCAATAAATGCTAAATATGATGTCTTTAAAGAAATTCGTGGCAAAGGCTTACTCATTGGTGCTGTATTAAATGACAACTACCAAGGTAAAGCAAAAGACTTTTTAGTTGCCGCGATGGAGGAAGGAGTTATGACCTTAGTTGCTGGCGCAAACGTTATTCGTTTTGCACCCTCATTAGTTATTCCAGATGAAGATATAATTGAAGGTTTAGCGCGTTTTGAAAAAGCTGTCGCTAAAATAGCGCCTTAAAGTAAAACGCTATTCAAACCTATTGCTACCTTATTTATAGGTAGCAATGACTTCTTTTAATCATCGAGACACTTTATGATTATCATCCGCCCTATTAGAACGACTGATTATGACGATCTATACCGCATAGCCATTGAATCAGGTCATGGTTTTACTTCATTACCTGTTAACGAAGATATATTAAAAGAACGCATTAGTCACTCAGAAGAGTCTTTTGAAGCTCAAATAAACCAACCTGGAAATCAAGGTTACTTGTTTGTGATGGAAGACACTGACACAGGTCAAGTTGTCGGTACTACAGGCATTGAAGCGGCTGTTGGTTTAGATAATGCTTTTTATCATTATCATTTAGGAAAAATTGTTCATAGTTCCCGCGAATTAGGCATACATAATACTGTTGAAACACTTTCGCTTTGCAATGATTATTCTGGTGCTACTGAAATATGCACACTCTTTTTACAAGAAAGCCACCGAAAAAATGGGAACGGTAAGTTCTTATCTCGCTGTCGATTTTTATTTATCGCTGAACATACAGAGCGTTTTTCTAATTGTGTTATTGCTGAAATGAGAGGTGTGAGTGATGAAAGTGGGCAATCTCCATTTTATGACTGGCTCGAAGAGCATTTCTTAACAATTGAATTCACCAAGGCAGATTACTTAACAGGTATAGGTAACAAAGATTTTATTGCTGAATTAATGCCTAAGTATCCAGTATATGTCAGCTTATTAAGCAAAGAAGCACAACAAGTTATTAACAAAGTACACAACAATACGATACCTGCTTTGCGATTACTTGAAGCTGAAGGTTTTTCTCGCCGTGGTTATGTAGACATTTTTGATGCTGGCCCCACAGTTGAAGCTGATCGTAATCAAATAAGAGCGGTGCGTGAAAGTAATAAGTATCAAGTATTAATTGATGATACTTGCGGCGAAGAAAGCAACCAAAAATACATTATTTGCAATACTAAAGTTAAGAATTTTAGAGCAACGCAAGTAAAACTAACACTTAGAAAAATAGCCAATCAAGTAGTGATTACTAACGATGTTGCACAAGCATTACAAGTACAAAAAGGTGATTGGGTTCGCCTTTTAAGTAATTAGCGGTCTAAACTTAAATAGGAATAAATATGTCTACCAATTTTTCAGGTAAAGTCCAATTTATCAATGGTCAATGGCAAGCAGGCTTAGGCCATGATGTTACCTCACTAAACCCCGCTAGAAATGAAGTTATTTGGCAGGGTAAAACAGCATCTCCAAAGCAAGTAGAACAAGCCATTACTAGTGCTCGCACTGCTTTTGAGACTTGGTCAACTACCAGCTTCGAAGAACGTGTAAGCATAGTAATTAAATTTGCTAAATTACTTGGCAAAAATAAAGAATCATTAGCAAACACTATAGCTCTTGAAACAGGTAAACCCCACTGGGAAACCTTAGGTGAAGTTAGTGCGATGATAGGTAAAATAAATATTTCTGTTAATGCTTATAATATGCGTACTGGCACGGTTGAAAACCCTATGCCTGATGCTAAAGCATTTATTCGTCACAAGCCTCACGGTGTTGTTGCTGTATTTGGTCCTTACAACTTTCCTGGTCACTTACCTAATGGTCATATTGTGCCAGCACTTATTGCTGGTAATAGTATAGTATTTAAGCCGAGTGAATTAACACCAAAAGTTGCTGAAGAAGTAGTCAAGATTTGGCAAGCAGCTGGGCTTCCTAATGGCGTAATCAACCTTGTACAAGGTGAAATTGAAACAGGCAAAGCATTAGCAAGTAACAAAATGATTGATGGTCTATTCTTTACGGGTAGTTCAGCAACAGGCCATCTATTACATGAGCAATTTGGCGGTCAACCAGGAAAAATTTTAGCGCTTGAAATGGGGGGCAATAACCCACTTGTTGTTAAAGATGTTACTGACATCACTGCTGTTGTCCACGACATTATTCAATCTGCTTTCGTTACTACTGGGCAACGCTGTACTTGTGCTCGTCGTTTATTCATCGAAAGAGGTGAACAAGGCGATGCGATTATAAGTCAATTAATTGAAGCAACAAAAGCACTCACTATTGGCTATTATGACGATGAAGAACAGCCTTTTATTGGCTCTATGATTTCTGAAAAAGCCGCTTTAGGCTTAGTTGATGCCCAGCAGAAACTACTAAACTTAGGTGCTACTTCATTGCTTAAATTAAAACACCTAGAAAAAAACACAGGTTTTATTTCTCCCAGTATTATTGATGTTACAGATATTATTGCCGATGTGCCTGATGAAGAATACTTTGGCCCATTGTTAAAAGTGTATCGCTACACTGATTTTGATGAAGCCATCAACGAGAGTAACAATACAGGTTTTGGCTTATCCGCTGGTTTATTGAGTGATAGTAAAGAGTTATACAACCACTTCTTTACTCGCATTCGCGCAGGTATTGTAAATTGGAACAAACCCATTACAGGTGCAAGCAGTGCCGCACCATTTGGTGGTATTGGCGCTAGCGGTAACCATAGGGCAAGTGCCTTTTATGCCGCTGATTATTGTGCCTACCCAATTGCTTCAGTTGAAGCTGAAAAAGTAAGCTTACCCGAGACGTTAAGCCCAGGAATTAGACTTTAATCGCGCAGCTTAACGATAAAATTTAACAATGAAACTTAACCGTGTAATTTAGCCATGCAATTTAAAGATACCTATATTTTTGCCACGAAAAGAGAAGATGGATTTCGCCCCTGCTTCTTTAAATGTATCGATCAAATCTAATTTTCGGTGGTAGCGTTTGCTGTCACCAAAATTTCTTTGTAATTTAACCTATAAATTCATTGTTATTTTACTCTCATCCGCTACATCAGTAACTTCAACCTATCTAAATTTTTTAAAATTTATAAACAGAGGAAAACTTATGACAGCTCAGGTAACTAAACTTTTTGAAAATATTTGGCAACAATATATTACCGTTACACCATCAGCCAACAGTATTCATCAACTACTAGGCAATGGTGAAGATGTGATTAACGATCATGTCGCGTATCGCACCTTTAATCTTGAAAAAATTAATTTAAACAAGCTTGCTAATCACTTTTTAACCATTGGCTATACTGAATGTGGCCAATATAACTTTGAAGCTAAAAAGTTAACTGCCAAGCATTTCGAGCATAAAAATAATACAATGCCAAAAGTATTTATCAGCGAATTACGCGTTGAAGAATTGTCAGTAGCAACTCAAAAAATCATTAATACTTTAATTGAACAGTTACCTGATGATATTAGTGAACAACAAAATTTTTTATACTCAGGGTGTCCGTGGAAAATTAGTTCTGTTGATTACCAGGCATTATTAGCTGAAAGTGAATACGCTGCATGGCTAGCGGCATGGGGATATCGCGCCAATCACTTTACTGTAAGTATTAATCACCTTAAAAATTTCGACGATATTATTTCAGTAAATAATTGTTTAAAAAAATCTGGGTATACATTAAATGGCACTGGTGGTGAAATTAAAGGTAATGAAGCTGTAAAATTAGAGCAATCATCAACATTAGCAGATAAAGCTATGGTTGAATTCACAGACAAAAGCATAGAAATCCCAAGCTGTTTTTATGAGTTTGCCAAACGTTACCCACAAGCCAATGGTGAGATTTATACAGGGTTTGTTGCTGCTTCTGCTGATAAAATTTTTGAAAGTACCAATGTAGTTTAAATATTTATATGCCAGTACTACCTAAGTACTGGCATACACCCATACAAATAATAAACTTATCAAACACGTAATTTAATATTTCTCTGCAGCATTACTTAAACTGTCAACTGCACCTAAAATAAATTCAATCATTGAGAGTTTGCGGTCATTCAACACTTATATTGCGTTATGCTATAAAAAAAAGGTGCAGTTACTGCTATAATCAAATTTTCACAATAAAAAGTTATTTAAGCATTATTATGGTTACAGACAATGAAGGTTACATTCATATAATTGAGTATTTAACTGAACATTTAAGTTTATTTGAAAATACGCTTGCTGAAGAGAGCCTCACTAAAGAAAACAGTGCAAATACTGTTATGACAACAATTGAAGTAGAGTTAAGCGAGCAGATAATTTCTGTTTGCAGTCAAAATCAAGAACTAACTTCCAATCAACGTAATGCCATTATCTGTGAAATAGATGCGATTGTTTATGATCTTGAGGAAATTTTATCTGGGGTAATAAACAACCCTATCACTGAACAACAAAGCATATTTATAAAAGAATTTGCTTCATTAATTAAAAACTTATTCGACACAGAAATTAACAAGCTTCTCGCGTCAAAATAAAGTTCACTGTCCGCGTTAAATTTTCAGTCACATATGAGCTAAATTATCTATTAAGCATAGTTGGCGTACATTTTTTATTTTATCCCTAGTGACAATAACTCAACTTCGCTAGAATATCTGTCGTTAACTACCAAGAGCTTTCAAAATAAAAGCACAAGTAAAATGGATAGGCAAGAGCAATTCAATGACTAAAATACCTTTACATGGCTTCAACAATTTAACAAAAAGTTTAAGTTTTTCATTATATAAATTGCACTATCTTGACGACAAACAAGCTCACTGCGATTATAACACTTACATAAATAAGCTCTTTTGTGCTGATAACTTAACTATTTTACTAACCAATATTTGCCACGCAATCGGTGGTAATATTCTCAATGTAGCCAAGCAAGACTACCAACCTCAAGGTGCTAGTGTCACTTTGATGATTTCAGAGGAAGCGCAAGCTGAATCGCTGGTTGCTCATATTGATAAATCCCATATTTGCATCCATACATATCCAGATGATGATCCTTGTAATAACATTGCAATATTCAGAGCAGATATTGAGTTGTCTACTTGTGGAATTATTTCTCCATTAAAAGTACTTAATTATATTATTGATGAGTTTAGTGCTGATGTTATTGATATTGATTATCGTGTTCGTGGCATGACGAGGGGCAGACAAGGCAACAAGTTATTTATTGATGATAAGCTAGACAATATTAGCGACTATCTTAGCCCTAAGTTAATCACAATATATGAGATTGAAAACCATAATATGTCCACCAGCAATTTATTTCACAGCAAATTATCTAAAGCAGAGGTGATATTGGATGATTATTTATTAGGGTCTCAGACAGTTAATTTAACCAAATTAAAACAGGGTAAAATGAAAAATCAAATTCAACGTGAAATACAACAGCTATTCACAAAAACCAATTAGCTCAATACGTTATATCTAAGTAACTTAAAAATACTTATCACTACGTTTATAAGTCACTCATCCAATCAAGTTGCTTATTCGCTTGTGTTTTTCGTTCCATTAAATCACGAATAAGCGGTGTTAATATCAACTCCATCGCTAAACCCATTTTTCCGCCAGGTACAACAAGTGTGCTAACACGTGACATAAATGAACCATCTATCATACGCAGGTAGTATTGAAAATCGACATTTTTCACTTCACGAAAGCGGATAACAACAAAACTTTCATCTAAACTTGGAATCATTTTTGCGCTAAATGGATTTGAGGTATCAACAGTAGGTACACGCTGAAAGTTAATATGAGTACGAGAAAATTGCGGTGTGATAAAAGAAATATAATCTTCCATGCTACGCACTATACTCGCCGTAACTGCTTCACGACTATGACCACGTTTTTTAGTATCTCGAACAATTTTTTGTATCCACTCTAAATTGACAATGGGTACCATACCAATAAGCAAGTCAACATGTTTGGCAACATCATTTTCTTTTGTTACCACACCACCATGAAGCCCTTCATAGAATAATAAGTCCGTACCATCACCTAACTCTTCCCAAGGCGTAAAAGTACCCGGCATTTGGTTGTACGGTACAGCCTCGTCAAAAGTGTGCAAATAACGACGCATCATACCTTTACCTGTTTCGCCATAATCACTAAATAACTTTTCTAACGCATTAAAATCATTTGCAATATCACCAAAATAGCTGAGGTTAGTATGGGTTTCTTTTGCTTTACGTTTTTCTACATCCATTTCTGGACGAGAAAAACGATGAAAGCTATCCCCTTCAACATTAACAGAGTTAATTTTTAATGTTCGAAACATATGTTCAAAGGCTGAAGTAGTTGTAGACGTACCTGCACCAGATGAACCAGTAATGGCAATAATAGGATTTCTGGATGACATATCGAGTTTATGATTATTTTTTATATACTAATAATCATAAACAAATTAGTAGAATAAAGCTATAAACAGGAAGTGATAAAGCAATCACAACTGAGGATATTCGCTATTATTAGCTTTTATTGAGTGTTAATATTTTTATTCAAGTTGAAATAACTTAGAACCACATTAGCAAGCTTAGAGCGAACAAAAACGCATTTATGACTATCTAGCATATGGAAGATAGGTATACAGTACTCCCTGTTTCCCTAAACAGAGAGTACTATACTCATGATACTTCAAAATATCTGTTTCAGGATACCTGAGCGACTCATGATCAAGGCGCATATTTTTATTAATGGTTGTTCCCTTAAAAAAAGATGCAACGTAGATCATGATTTGCTCAGTCATCCCCGAAGGGCGAGTTTAAAAGGCTTATATGCAGCGTTATTGATTTCGATAAGGGAACAACCATTCTCTTCAATCAATGCCTTGCCTCTAAGCCTTTTAATTCTCGCTGAAACGAGCATTTCGAGGTAACATGAGTATATATAGGCGTTATTTAGGTGTTAAGTAAATATCAATGCGCCATTTTCTTCTGTAAGCTCAATAACTGAGCCATTAACAAAGTTCCCTGCTAATATTTTTTGTGCTAATGGATTTTCTATACCGCGTTGTATAGCACGCTTTAATGGCCTTGCACCAAAGATAGGGTCAAATCCTGCTTTGGAAATTAATGCCAACGCTTGCGGGCTAACAGATAAACCTAATTCTTGTTCAGCTAAGCGATCTGATAATGCTTGAATCTGAATCTTCGCAATTTTTTCAATTTGTGTCGCGAGTAACGGATGGAAGACTACAGATTCATCAATTCGGTTAATAAACTCAGGCTTAAAGTGGTGGCTAACTTCGTTCATCACCTGAGCTTTCATTTGCTGATATTGACTATCATCACCAAACTCTTGAATAATATCTGAACCAATATTTGAAGTCATAATAATGACCGTATTTTTAAAATCTACCGTCCTACCTTGTCCATCAGTTAAGCGACCATCATCAAGTACTTGCAATAATATATTAAAAACATCACTATGCGCTTTTTCTACTTCATCTAATAAAATAACTGAGTATGGCTTACGACGAACAGCTTCAGTTAAGTATCCGCCCTCTTCGTAGCCAACATAGCCTGGAGGTGCACCAACTAAACGTGCTACTGAATGCTTTTCCATAAACTCCGACATATCTATACGAATCAGAGACTCTTCACTATCAAATAAAAAATAGGCTAGTGCTTTTGTTAATTCAGTTTTACCAACGCCTGTAGGCCCTAAAAATAAAAAAGAGCCTATCGGTTGATTTGGATCTGCTAAACCAGCACGCGAACGCCTAATAGCATTTGACACCGAAGCCACTGCTTCACTTTGACCAATAACTCGTTGATGTAAATCGTCTTCCATATTGAGCAATTTATCACGTTCTTGCTCTAACATTTTCGCCACTGGAATACCCGTAGCACGGCTTAACACATCAGCAATCTCAACCTCGGTGACTTTGTTGGCTAACAAACTCATTTCTTGCATTTCAGCCTGGCTCGCTAAATCAAGCTGCTTTTCAAGTTCAGGTAGTTTGCCGTACTGTAACTCTGACATTCGATTAAGATCGCCAGACCGTCTTGCTGCCTCTAACTCAATACGCGCTTGCTCTAACTCTTCTTTAATAGTTTGGGTGCCATATAATGCTGCTTTTTCTGTTGTCCAAACTTCATCAAGTTCATCGTATTGCTGCTGTTTATCACTAATTTTTTCTGAAATATGCGCTAAACGCTTTATAGAAGCATCATCCGAGTCTTTTTCTAGCGCTTTTTGCTCTAATTTAAGCTGAATCAGGCTGCGCTCAAGTCGGTCTAAGTCTTCTGGTTTAGAATCCATTTGCAAACGAATACTTGACGCTGCTTCATCAATTAAATCAATCGCTTTATCTGGCAATTGCCTATCACTTATATATCGGTGAGACAAGGTAGCTGCTGCTACAATGGCAGGATCAGTAATGTTCACACTATGATGAAGTTCATAGCGTTCTTTTAAGCCACGTAAAATAGCAATAGTGTCTTCAACACTCGGCTCTTCTATTAATACTTTTTGAAAACGACGCTCTAAAGCCGCATCTTTTTCAATATACTGGCGATATTCATCTAAGGTTGTTGCACCAACACAGTGCAAATCGCCACGGGCAAGTGCTGGTTTTAACATATTTCCAGCATCCATAGCACCATCACCTTTACCTGCGCCTACCATGGTATGCAATTCATCAATAAATAAAATGACTTGTCCTTCTTCTTGGGATAACTCTTTTAATACTGATTTTAAGCGTTCTTCAAATTCCCCACGATACTTAGCACCTGCAATCAAGGCTCCCATATCTAAAGATAATACACGTTTATCTTTCAATCCTTCTGGTACTTCATGGTCAACAATACGTTGCGCTAAACCTTCTGCAATGGCAGTTTTACCAACGCCAGGCTGACCTATTAATACAGGGTTGTTTTTAGTTCTGCGCTGTAATACTTGCAACGTACGACGAATTTCATCATCTCGACCAATAACAGGATCTAATTTTCCTTGTTCGGCTAGTTCTGTTAAATCAATCGTAAATTTTTGCAATGCTTGGCGAACATCTTCAGCATTTTGATCTTCAACCTTTTGACCTCCACGTACATGTTCAATAGCGGCTCTAAACCGTTCTTCATTAGCACCTAACTCTTTCAGTATTTTTCCTAACGCGCCTTTATCTTCAAGTGCTGCAAGTAAGAACATTTCTGAAGAAATATATTTATCTGACATTTTTTGAGCATGCTTATCACATAAATTAAATAATTTACCTGATGCAGACGACAGTTGTACATCACCATCAGAATCTTGTATTTGTGCTAAAGATTCCAAGGCCTGTTCAATTTTCACTCTTAAAGTACGTACATCAACACCTGCACTTTTTAATAAGGAAATAACCGAGTTGCCATTTTGATTCAACAAAGCCATCATTAAATGAATTGGCTCAATAAATTGATGATCTCGCCCTAATGCAAGGGATTGAGCACCAGCAATAGACTCTTGAAATGATTGAGTAAAACGTTCTAAACGCATAAATTATCTCCTGCCATGTTACTGGACTTATGAATTGAATATACTTATAAGATTAGGCCTAATTTTATTTTTTCAATATAAAACCATCTATTATTTTGATACTCAAATTCAAATAATAAGTAATAGCACAATTTATAAAATAATTTACAAAATACAAATAAGAGATGCCATACGGCCTGTAATTGAGTTTTTTCGATAGGAATAATACTTATCATTGGAATAAGTGCATTCAGCTAAAGTACTTATTTGATTAATACCTAGACTTTCTAATTGCAGCTTAGCAATTTTGTGCAAATCAGCTAAATATTGACCATTGCCTATTGCTGTAAAAGCCAAGTTGAAACATTCACTTTTTTGCACAAATTTGGCTTTTACTTCACTACCCACTTCAAAAACATTCTTTGAAATACAGGGGCCAAGCCAAGCATAAATATCTGCGGCGGGCGTTGCCATTTTATCAAAAGTATTGCTAATTATATTAGCAGCCAAAGGACGCCAACCACCATGAATAGCAGCTATTTCATCTCCAGATTTAGACACTAATAAAATAGGTAAGCAATCTGCAGTCATGATTGCTAAACAAATATTTTTTTCGCTGGTTACAGCTGCATCGGCAACAATAGCTTTTTTTGATACTTGAGATATTACAGCAACCTCATTGCCATGAACCTGCTCAAACCATTGAATCTTAGCACTTTCAGGAAGTAATTTTTGCAAGTAAGTTCGATTACTTTCAACTAGCTTTGCACAATCACCAACATGTAAACCTAAATTAAAAGCTTGATAAGGTGACGTTTGATCACCAAAATTATCATTTGGAGCTTCACGCGTGGTTTGTATGGCTAGAATTTTCTCATCTATACCTTTTTCATCTATAGATGAGTGAATAGGCCATTGAACAAACTCAATGGCTGAGTTTTTTTTTGTGCTATCAGCAAGCTTAATACTCTTCTGTAGCATTAAGCTTACTATCTGCATGAAGTAGTTCAACTAGCTCAACAAAATCATCAGGTAAATCAGCATACCAAGTCATTAATTCACCCGTTACAGGGTGATATAAAGACAGCATCGCAGCATGCAACGCTTGGCGTTTAAAACTGCGTAACTTAGCCAGTAATTCTGGTGTTGCATTTTTTGGTGGGCGAGGTCTACCACCATAAACTGGGTCACCAACCAATGGATGAGTGATATGTGACATATGTACCCGAATTTGATGTGTACGACCTGTTTCAAGACGTAGACGTAAACGAGTATGCAAGCGGTATTTTTCCATTACACGATAATGCGTTACAGAAGGTCTACCTGAAAAAGTTACCGCCATGTTAGTTCGTTTAGTGGGATGACGCCCAATAGGCTCATCAACAACGCCTCCAGCAGTCATCAAACCATTAGCTACCGCTTCATATTCTCGGGTTATTTCTCTTAATTGCAACGCTTCAACTAAATTAGTTTGTGCCGCAATAGTTTTAGCTACAACCATTAAACCTGTGGTGTCTTTATCTAACCGGTGAACAATACCAGCACGAGGTACTACACCTATATCAGGAAAATAATGTAACAAAGCATTTAACACTGTTCCATCAGGGTTGCCTGCTCCTGGGTGAACAACTAAACCTGCTGGTTTATTAATAACTAAAATATCATCATCTTCATAAACAATTTCTAAGTTAATATTTTGTGCTTCAAAGCGTAACTCTGCTTCAATTTCTGCATCAATAGCAATAATTTCACCACCATACATTTTTTCACGTGCGCGGCTTAATTCTTTGCCATTTACCGTTACACAACCAGCTAAAATCCACTCTTTTAACCTTGAACGTGAATAATCAGGGAACATTATCGCTAACGTTTGGTCTAAACGTTTACCTAAACACGAATCAGGAACAGTATCTTTATGTTGAATTATTTCAGACATTAAACTCTCTTTAAAT
>JADGDH010000031.1:0-5722 GCA_016745015.1 Colwellia sp. | reverse complement strand
AACATTATCGCTAACGTTTGGTCTAAACGTTTACCTAAACACGAATCAGGAACAGTATCTTTATGTTGAATTATTTCAGACATTAAACTCTCTTTAAATTTTTAACCTTGTGTAACTCATCATTGTGCTAGCGAAAATGCTAGGTTAGAATGACTTACACAAGTATATATATTAATTCCATTTTACCCTTTTTATTACTTTTTATTAAGGGGGTTTATGCTTATTTAATTTCAAACAAAGGCGTAATTGTAAATTCCATGGCAAAATTGACAACCAAAATAATATTTATCACGCTAGCATTGGCTTTAACTGGCTGCTCATCTTCAGGTATTGAAAATGACATAGATAAAGTACCTGATAAATCAGCACAAGCGCTGTTTGTAGATGCTAGAACTTCACTAGATAATGGTTTATATCAAAAAGCTATTCAAATTCTTAGTGCTATTGACTCTCGTTTTCCTTTTGGCCCTATCTCTCATCAAGTACAATTAGATTTGATTTATGCCTATTATAAAGTTGGTGACTCAGCTCAAGGTATTGCATTAACCGATAGATTTTTGCGTTTAAATCCAAATAATCCAAATATTGATTACGTTTATTACATGCGTGCATTAATCAATTTATCAACAGAAGATAATTTATTTCAAGATCTTGCAGGAATAGATCGCTCAGATAGAGATCCTACCGCATCACGTGATGCCTTTAATGACTTTAAACGTATTATTATATATCACCCTGAAAGTAAGTATGCTGCAGATTCTCAAAAAAGAATGATTGGCATTAAGTCTCGATTAGCAAAATATGAGCTTGCTGTGGCAAACTTTTATTTGAAACGTGAAGCTTATGCTTCTGCAGCGAATAGAGGTCGCTATATTGTTGAGTATTTCTCACCTAGTCCTGAGTTAGAACCCGCTTTAGAAATAATGATTAAAAGTTATGACAAACTTGGTTTGCTAGACTTAAAGAAAAATTCTTTACAAGTATTAGCGGCAAATTATCCAAATAATTCACTCGTTAACTAAAACCAGTCCTAAATAAAAAATAAAAAAGTCACGAACAATAAGAATTTCGGTAGTTAACTTTGTAACTCGAAACTTTTATTGCTCGTAGCTAGCTGCTAGTTTAAATGGCTTCTTGATTTTCTTCGCCAGTTCGAATGCGAACAATACGCTCGATATCAGTAATAAATACTTTACCATCACCAATTTTACCTGTTTGCGCTGTTCCTAAAATGGCATTTACACAGCGCTCAACATCTTCTTTCGCAATAACGAGTTCTAATTTAACTTTAGGTAAAAAATCAACCATATATTCTGCACCGCGATAAAGCTCTGTATGCCCTTTTTGCCTGCCAAAGCCTTTTACTTCAGAGACAGTCATACCAGTTACTCCTATTTCACCTAATGCTTCTCTTACATCATCCAATTTAAATGGTTTAATAATTGCTTCAATTTTTTTCATGGTATTTCTCTGTATAATTAATATCAGTGTGACTTTCTTTCATATTACAACGCGTTTATTAGCAAATCACGCTTTTATTTTGTTAAACTAACAATAATTCATTATACCCAATTAATTAAGTTCTAAGTTAATATTAATTTAGTTAAGCTAGTATTATTCCCTAAAGCAGGATGTTCCATGGATCAACAAACCATTATTGATGAAATGAAAGTGTTACCCGAAATTGATGTTCAGTTTGAAATTCGCCGACGTATTAATTTTATAAAATCCCAATTAACAAACTCAGGCTTAAAAACATTAGTGCTTGGCATTAGTGGAGGGGTTGACTCTTCTACCTGCGGACGTTTAGCACAATTTGCTGTCACAGAACTCAACAGCGAATTCAATAAAAAATCAAATAATGACTTAGAGGTTGATTCAGGCAATAAATTTCAATTTATTGCCGTAAGACTACCTTATGGCGTACAAGCTGATGAAGATGACGCACAACAAGCGCTAAACTTTATTCAACCTTGCTATTGTTTAACCACCAACGTACTCGATGGAGTAAATGGTATTAATCAAGAAGTGATTTCTGCGCTTTCTGATGCAAAGCTATTATCTGCATCAGCGAACCAAGTAGACTTCTCAAAAGGCAATGTAAAGGCACGAGCACGTATGGTATCTCAATATCATATTGCAGGAATATTAGGCGGGTTAGTTTTAGGTACAGATCACAGCGCAGAAAATATTACGGGGTTCTTCACTAAATGGGGCGATGGTGCCTGTGATTTAGCACCACTTTTTGGCTTATCAAAGCGACAGGTAAGAATGTTAGCCAAGTATTTAGGTGCTCCTGCTATTTTAGTTGAAAAAGCACCAACCGCAGATTTAGAAGATTTAGAACCAGGTAAAACAGATGAAGATGCCCTAGGTATTAGTTATGATGAACTTGATGATTTTCTTGAGGGTAAAACGGTAACAGCGCAAGTAAGTGAACACATCATCAATATCTACAAAAAAACGCAACATAAACGCCAACCTATTCCAACGGTTTACGACGATTAAAACAGATGTAACTATTTTTAGTTCAACCTTTAATTTAATATTAATTAGCAAAATTCATTTTTCTTAACTATACCTAGAGTACAAGGAAGTTATTTAAAATGGATTTTTACTATGAACAATTTTTTATTTCGCTTTACCTACTCTGGGTTCACCCTTATAGAATTGATGGTTTCTATCACTATTACCTCAATACTGATAAGTATTGCTACTCCTAAACTAAATTCTTTTTTGGCCCAACTGAGAGTAGACAATGAAATATCAACTTTACATCGCTTATTATTTAGCGCTAGAAATGCAGCGATAAATACTCAGCTACCTATCACAATATGTCCATTGAACGAGCAAAACAGCTGTACCTCTCAATGGCAGAATGAGCTTGCTGTTTTTATTGATTTGAATAATAACAACACTTATGATCCTATTGAAAATGAGACATTAATCAGAACAAAACCAGCCATACGTGAGGTAGACAAATTACAATATGGCATAGGACGCAATCGTATTATTTATGCCCCTACAGGAAGAACGATTGGTTGGGGAAGTAATGGTACTTTCAAATACTGCCCTCGAAACTACCCTGATAAATCCCGTGCAATAAGCATTTCAACCTCTGGAAGGTTATACGCTAGCAGTGACATAGATAACGACGGTAAAGATGAAGTACGCTCTGGTAGTGAAATCAATTGCCGAGCAGAATAATGATATTACAAATGTGATAATACCACATACTAGCAAAATACTGCTATTACTGGTATAACTAAGATTAGTTCTATGTTGTGTTATCACTAAGTTGTCTTATGTTAAATTATATTTTTTCTACTCATAAAAATCAGCCTATTACTACTATTAATAAAAGTAATTTAAAAACTTATGGTTTTACTGTGATTGAATTGATGGTGGGTGTTGCTGTGCTTGGCATCATCACCGCAATTGCTATGCCTAGCCTAAATCAGTTTTTAGTCAGTATGCGTGTAGATAATGAAATATCTCAAATACATCGACTCGTGCTATCAGCAAGGAACTCAGCTATTAATATGGAACAAAATGTTACTGTTTGTCCTTTAAATGTTGCAAACTCTTGTACTAATAGCTGGGGAAATGAGCTTAGTGTTTTTATCGATTTAGATAGTGATAATGTTTATGAGCCTCTTAACAATGAAGTATTACTAAAAGTGAAACCCGCAATACAAAATAATGACACACTTACCTATGCTGGCTTTAATCGCATTACTTTTGCTCCCACAGGGCAACTTGCTACTGCATTAAATAGCACTTTCATTTATTGTCCACAAGGTTTTAACGATTTAGGCAGAGCCGTACGTTTAAGTGCCTCAGGACGAGCTTTTCAAACCTCAGATGTAGACAATGATGGCATAGATGAATATAGAAATGGCAACGAAGTAGGTTGTCCATAACATGTAATACCAATCAGGTTAATTAATGATTCAAATTTTAATGAGGGTAAATTTTCAAGAGCAAGGAACGAAGGTAATAACTATAAATGAAAAGCCCTATTAGATTATTATCTTAATAGGGCTTTTCTATATTTCGTTAGTTCTACTATTGCTATTGCGGTGTATTTAAAAAGATCTGCTGTGCTCTGCTTCCTGTAAACGTATCTTGTAAGGGAACACACTCTTTTACTTTATAAATAGTTTGAGCTGAGCTTTCAGTTGCCAATTTTACTTTTTGACCTATTAATAAATGTGTCAAATCGTTTAAGTTACTATATGGAGTGTTAGTAAAACTAATAGTTTCTCCCCCCCCCATCAGTTCAACATGACATTTCATTTCAACATCTATTGGTTTTATCGCTTGGGCTTTAGTGCCTGCACTAGCATTAGCCTGTACCACAAAACTTGTAGTTAAACTAACACTCGACAATGCAAATAATAAGGAAAAAACATAGGGTGTTTGTATCAACTTAATTTTAGTGTTCATTTTATTGTCTCCAACATGCTGGTGGTAATTTTTGACCTGCTTCACTAACCGTTAAAACAGTGCAGCCAGTATCATTTACTTGCGCGCCTTGCGCGGTAGCCGTTAAAATAAAGGTAGTGCCGCCATTGGCAATAGTGGCATCAATGCTATAATTTCGGAACTCAGTGATATGAGGGTCGGCTGCCATACCTAAATCCGTCATATCTGCGGTATATGATCGACGGTCAATGAAAACCTCTTCTTGCAAATTAGCGAGACGTAAAATCTCTCGCTGCCCTTCACTTCTATTTGAACTCAGCACAAAGCTAGTATAAGACGGGTACGCTACCGCCGCTAAAATGCCAACAATGGCAACAGTTATCATTAGCTCAATCAAGGTGAAACCTACAATACTCCTTATTGTGGTAGGCACTTTCATCATTCTCTTCATCTTATTTACTTTCCTTAAACCCAAGTTACTCTCCTACGTACAAATAAGTCCGCATCGTTTGTACTCTAATTCCCGAGCAATCTCCCTTGGCATCACACAAAACCGTAACATCTGGCGCAATAATTGCGAAATCATGTGCTGGTGGGGGGCCATTAGGATCAATAGGAGGCTCACCTGTTCTAGGAATATGTGGCACGGTTACAAAAGTAGGTTCTCCTGGGGGATTATAACCGATAACGACTCTTCGCCAGTCATAGATAGTAGTACCATAGGATAAATCTACGGCATAAAGAGCCGCAGCTCCTTCCAGTAAAGTACAGTCATTAACATTTGCTGTAGACGCCGGTGTAAATGAATTAAAATAGGCAACACCGGCAACCACAGCGCCACTCGCCATACTTTTTTCACCCACACCATTAAAGGTTATGTACCAACCTGATTTTTCACTTGCATCAATTACGTCATTCAACTGCTGACTCGTGAAATCTGCTGTATTTTCAGGTAAGCCTTGCAACGGGTTATCGGTATAGTCCTTTAAATTACCAATATTCACAACGGTAGGAATATCAGCGCCCCTTAATGATTGCGTCGTAATCCGCTCGTCTTTTATCATAAAAAACTTATCATCGGTAATGGTATCTAAAGGATTAGTCTTATCACCGCTTCCTAATAAAATAGCATCAAATGGTTTATCAAACTGATCAATAATAAACTCACCTGTTGCATCGCCGTGCTCATCAAGCTCTGCTGTTTGTACCGTTTGGGTTATTAATGCTCTTGCAATAACCGGCTGACTAAAAAACCGCCTATCAGAGACTTCAGTAATCCCTCCTAAGCTTGCTA
>JADGDH010000161.1 GCA_016745015.1 Colwellia sp. | reverse complement strand
TATATATAAAGTTGCGATCTTCCCTCGCAACTTTATAATTCGTCACTGTTGTTTACATGTTAGGGTAATTCGGACCACCTGTACCTTCTGGTGTTACCCAAGTAATATTTTGGCTTGGATCTTTAATATCACACGTTTTGCAATGTATACAGTTTTGTGAATTAATAACAAACTTATCACCCTCTGTTGATTTCTCTACTTCATATACGCCAGCAGGACAATATAGTTGAGCAGGTTCATTATATTTCAATAAGTTAACACTAATTGGAATATTAATATCACTAAGTTTTAAGTGGCAAGGTTGCTCTTCTTCATGGTTAGTATTTGACAAAAAGACTGACGATAATTTATCAAAACTTAATTTATTATCAGGTTTAGAATAGTTGATCACCGGTGCTTCACTTGCTAACTTCATTTGACTATAATCTGGCTTATCGTCTTTAAAGTTAAATGGTAATTTACTAGCAAAAAAGTTTTGATCTATACTGTTGTAGGCGCCACCGAAGAATGTGCCAAGCTTATGCATTGATGGAGAAAAGTTGCGAGTTGTGTATAAATCATCATACAACCATGATGATTTAAACTTCTCAGCATAAACCGTCAAGTCATTACCACCTTCATCGCCATTCGTTAACGCTTCAACAATCGTTTCAGCAGCTAAAATCCCTGACTTCATAGCTGTATGGTTGCCTTTGATTTTTGCTGAGTTCATCGTTCCAGCATCACAGCCCACCATAATACCACCTGGTAATGTTTGTTTAACAAGTGAATTAAATCCACCTTTAGCCAGTGCACGTGCACCATAAGAAACTCGTTTACCGCCAGCTAAATATTGACTGATTTTTGGGTGATGTTTATAACGTTGAAACTCTTCAAATGGACTTAAATGTGGATTTGAATAGCCCAAATCAACAATTAAACCAACAAAAACTTGATTGTTTTCTGCATGGTACAAATAGCCACCGCCACCAGTATCGTCTTTTAAAGGCCAACCAGCAGAATGAACCACTAAACCTGCTTGATGTTTTTCAGGAGCAATATCCCAGATTTCTTTAAAACCTAAACCATAGTGCTGGGGAGAAACATCAGCATCTAAAGCATACTTTGAAATTAACTCTTTGCCTAAATGTCCACGACAGCCTTCAGCAAAAACAGTATATTTAGCACGAAGCTCCATACCGGGCATAAAAGAATCTTTTTCTTTACCTTCAGTATCTAAGCCCATATCACCGGTGATAATACCACCGACACTACCATCATCATTATAAATAACACTTTGAGCAGGGAAACCTGGAAATATCTCAACACCTAATTGCTCTGCTTGTTCTGCTAACCAGCGGCACATATTGCCCATACTAGCAATATAGTTACCTTCATTGTGCATAGTTTTAGGTACAAATAAACCTGGTAATTTAATTGCATTATTCGCACTATTAAAATAATAAATATCATCACCCGTTACAGGTGTATTGAGTGGCGCCCCTCTTTCTTTCCAATCAGGGAATAATTCATTTAAAGCTCTTGGTTCAAACACAGCACCAGAAAGAATGTGTGCCCCAACTTCAGAGCCCTTTTCAACAACACACACCATTAACTCTTGTTGCTTTTCCTGTGCCAATTGCATTAAACGACAGGCAGTTGATAAGCCAGCGGGACCTGCGCCAACAATTACTACGTCAAATTCCATCGATTCACGTTCCATGGTATCTCCCAATATTTATTTTATTTACAAAAAAATTCAAACAGGCGTTTGATATTCAAACAGGTGTTTGATAGTATCTTATTAGCGGTTGCCAAGCAAGGCGATATTTTCTTTAAAGTATTACCTTTGTGTAGTTAAACTTATAGTTTCTACTATGCTATATTGGAGACTTGTTTAAAACAAAACTGCAACCATTACAGAATATAAAAGATATTGTATCGTAGTTTAAAAGTTTTCACCAAGATTACGTTGACGTTGGCGTTAACCAATAGTAATCTTTTGAGCATTAATTAATTTTTTATATTACTTACTTTTTATACTGAATAAACAAACCCCAGAGGCAACGATGAAAGTATTAGTTCCGATAAAACGTGTTATTGACTATAACGTCAAAGTTCGCGTAAAACCCGACAATTCCAATGTAGATCTTGCTAATGTAAAAATGGCAATAAATCCTTTTTGTGAAATAGCTGTTGAAGAAGCTGTTCGCCTTAAAGAAGCTGGTACAGCAACAGAAGTGATTGCAGTTTCAATTGGCGACAAGACTTGTCAAGAACAATTACGTACCGCACTTGCTTTAGGTGCTGATCGTGCAATTCAAATTGAAACAAGCGAGAACTTAGATTCTTTAAACATAGCTAAACTTTTACAAAAAATAGTAGAAGAGGAACAACCTCAATTAGTTATTCTAGGTAAACAAGCTATTGATAGTGATAACAATCAAACAGGACAAATGCTAGGTGCACTAACAGGTATGCCACAAGGCACATTTGCTTCTGATGTAAAAGTTGAAGGCGATAAAGTTAATGTTACTCGTGAAGTTGACGGTGGTTTACAAACTATAGCCCTTAATTTACCCGCAATTGTAACTACAGATTTACGCTTGAATGAGCCTCGCTATGCATCATTACCAAACATAATGAAAGCAAAACGCAAGCCATTAGATGTAAAAACTGCTGCAGATTTCGGCATCAATTTAACACCACGCACTAAGTTATTGAAAGTGACTCCTCCGGCTGAGCGTCAAGCAGGTATTGTTGTTGAAACAGTTGATGAATTAGTAGAAAAATTAAAAAATGAAGCCAAGGTGATCTCATGAGTATTTTAGTATTTGCAGAACACGATAACAGCACGTTAAAAGCTGAAACGCTTAAAACAGTTGCCGCCGCTCAAGCTATTGGTGGTGATATTACATTATTAGTTGCAGGATATAACTGTCAAAGCGTTGTTGATGCTGCATCAAAAGTTAACGGTGTTAGTAAAGTTTTAGCCGTAGACAATACTGTCTATGAGCATCAACTAGCAGAAAACGTTAGCTTATTAGTAACTGAACTGGCAAGTGATTATGAACATATTGTTGCTACAGCATTAACTACTGGTAAAAACTTTATGCCACGCGTAGCTGCTTTATTAGACGTAACACAAATTTCAGATATTATTGCCGTTGAAAGCAGTGATACTTTTGTTCGTCCAATTTATGCTGGCAACGCAATTGCTACAGTACAAAGCCTAGACAACAAAAAAGTTATTACTGTTCGCTCTACTGGCTTTGACGCAGTAGCAACTGACGGTAATGCAGAAATTATATCATTAGACACGGTAACTGACGCAGGAAACTCAAGTCACATAAATGATGAATTGACTGTATCTGAACGACCTGACTTAGGCGCAGCTGGTATCGTTATTTCTGGTGGTCGTGGTATGCAGAATGGTGATAATTTCAAATTACTTGACGGTATTGCAGACAAACTTGGTGCAGCAATAGGTGCATCACGTGCGGCTGTAGATGCAGGCTTTGTACCAAACGATATGCAAGTAGGGCAAACGGGGAAAATTGTTGCTCCTGACTTATACATTGCTGTTGGAATTAGTGGTGCAATTCAGCATTTGGCTGGTATGAAAGATTCAAAAATCATAGTAGCAATCAATAAAGATCCTGAAGCGCCTATTTTCCAAGTCGCTGATTACGGTATTGTGGCTGATTTATTTGATGCATTACCAGAGCTTGAAAGTAAATTATAAGCAACAAGCTTATAAACAACAATTAGGCTATTAAACTAGCTATTGTTATAATAAAGCCACTCTCAGTAGTGGCTTTTTTGTACGTGAAGCATACTGTATTAACATTCAAATAATTGAAAGGTACATTACGATGAAAGAAAAACTTTCTAGCCTAGCAGATCTTGCCTCCGCTTTTGGTAAAGAACCAATTCAAGCAGAAAATGATATGCCAGACACTGATGAATCGTTAGTGTATTCCACAAATATTGGTCGAATAAAACCTAAAAAAAAATCTTATAAAACAACGGCTAGTGATGGGTTTGCTCTCGTCCGTCGTGAAACTAAAGGCCGTAAAGGAAAAGGAGTGGTAGCAATAAGTGGCTTAGGGCTTGATATAAATGCATTAAAAGAATTAGCTAAAAAATTAAAAAAAACCTGTGGAACAGGTGGAACTGTTGTAAACGAAGTAATTGAAATCCAAGGAGACAAACGTGAAGTGATTAAAACCATACTTGAAAAAGAAGGTTTTAAAGTTAAATTCATTGGAGGATAATTTTCTAAGAAAAAACATTTCATTTTGGTAAGTAGAGATTTGATTGAGATGGGAACAACTTAAGATGGAATAGTATTAAAGCCCAAACAACAAAAAGCCCGCAACACTGTTGCGGGCTTTTCTAAATAGGCGTTTAGCAATGTCCTACTCTCACATAAAGAGAATAACACCCACACACCCTTTACCTTCGGCGCTACTGCGTTACACTTCTGTGCGCCGCGGCATTAAAGGTGAATGGAGTCAGGTGGTGCCATAGCGCTATTATCGTTATATATTAAAGCCCAAACAACAAAAAGCCCGATGCTTTCACATCGGGCTTTTCTAAATAGGCGCTTAACAATGTCCCGCTACGCTCTCACATGGGTTTTTCTGTAACATAAGTCACACTACCATCGGCGCTACTGCGTTTCATTATCTAAACTAAATAGGCGTTTAGCAATGTCCTACTCTCACATGGAGAACTCCCACACGCCCTTTACCTTCGGCGCTACTGCGTTTCACTTCTGTGCGCCGCGGCATTAAAGGTGAATGGAGTCAGGTGGTGCCATAGCGCTATTATCGTTATATATTAAAGCCCAAACAGCAAAAAGCCCGATGTTTTCACATCGGGCTTTTCTAAATAGGCGTTTAACAATGTCCCGCTACGCTCTCACATGGGCTTTTCTGTAACATAAGTCACACTACCATCGGCGCTACTGCGTTTCATTATCTAAACTAAATAGAAGTTTAGCAATGTCCTACTCTCACATGGGAACTCCCACACTACCATCGGCGCTACTGCGTTTCACTTCTGAGTTCGGAATGGAGTCAGGTGGTACCACAGCGCTATTGTCGCTAAACAAAAACTTTTATTACTGCCCTTTGGCAATAATTAACTATCTGGGAAATCTAATATAAACACACATTTTTATTCATTCAAGTAACACGCAGTACGTGATTTTTCTTCTCTTTATTAGAGATTAATAATGTCAGTCTTAACATACAATCTCAAAACCACTTGGGTGTTGTATGGT
>JADGDH010000160.1 GCA_016745015.1 Colwellia sp. | reverse complement strand
AAACTTGATATTTCATTAAATGCGTACCATCATATATTAAATGAAGTCAGTACAGGTAAGATACTTGGTATTGATGATTTAGGCGTAAGTGAAAATGCGTTTAAGTTTGATGACACTTGTCATGGTGATGATCCCTATCAAAGTATAGAGCATGGAGCCTTTAAAAAGGGCCTTAGCGAGTGTATTAGCACTTTACCCGAGCGAGAAGCTTTAGTACTGTCTTTATATTATGATGAAGAATTGAATTTACGTGAAATTGGTCAAGTGCTTGATGTTAGTGAATCACGCGTTAGTCAAATTCATAGTCAAGCAATGCATAGGTTAAAATCTCGTATGCAATCTTGGCAAAGTTAAGTAGAATAAAAACTGTATTAACTTATAAAATATTACTGATAAAAATTTTGCATGTTTAGCTGGAGAGGGTGTCTTGGATAAGAATATGAAAGTGCTTGTTGTTGATGATTTTTCAACCATGAGACGTATAGTGAAAAATTTGTTGCGTGACTTAGGCTTTACCAACATTCAAGAAGCAGATGATGGCAGTACAGCTCTACCGATGCTTCAGAATGGTGATTTTGACTTCGTTGTGACTGATTGGAATATGCCTGGAATGCAAGGTATTGATTTGTTAAAAGCAATACGTGCAGATTCGAGTTTAGCTCACATACCTGTGCTACTAATTACCGCTGAAGCTAAAAAAGAACAAATTGTTATGGCTGCTCAAGCGGGAGTTAATGGTTATATTGTTAAACCTTTTACCGCTGGAACGCTAAAAACTAAGCTAGATAAAATTTTCGAACGTCTAGGTTAACTTTTTCTTAGCGAGCTAATTACGGCTCATTGATAAAATTTAATAATGCTTTGTTTTAAGTATTAAGGAATTTGCATGAATATGGCAATGATGGGGCATGTTTCTTTAGAGCAGGCTAAATCTTTAGTTGAATTTTTAGAAAGTGGTCAGCAAGAAAAGGCCGATGCGCTCATTGTTGAGATTCAAAATCCAACTCACTCTGAATTATTTGCAGAAATAGGCAAATTAACTCGTCAACTACATGACTCTTTAACAAATTTTCAATTAGATTCTAGATTGAGTGATTTAGCAACGGCTGATATTCCAGATGCCAAAGAGCGTTTGAACTATGTTATCACTCGTACAGAAGAAGCCGCAAACAAAACCATGGATGCGGTAGAGTCAATTTTTCCAATTGTTAATAGTATTGCTGAACAAGTTCGTACCGTTACGCCCTCATGGGCTAAACTAATGAATAATGAAATTGATGTAAAAGAGTTTAAAAGTTTATGTGGTGATATTGATGGCTTGTTAGTAACAACAGAGAAAGAGACCTCACATATTCATAGTTTGATGACCGACGTATTAATGGCACAAGACTTTCAAGACTTAACGGGGCAAGTTATTCGTAAAGTTATTGATTTGGTACGTGAAGTTGAAGATAATTTAATTAGTATGTTAACTGCATTTGGTATTTCTGCGGAGAATATTCAGGAAAGTGTAAATCCTAAAGTGGGTGAGAACTTAGTTGAAGGGCCAATAGTTAATGCAAAAGAAAGAGACGATGTTGTTGAAGACCAAGACGATGTTGATGATCTTTTATCAAGTTTAGGGTTTTAACGGGAGTTAGTGAATGTCATTTGAAGCAGATGAAGAAATTCTACAAGACTTTTTAGTCGAAGCAGGTGAAATACTTGAGCTGCTCTCAGAGCAATTGGTTGAACTTGAAAATGATGTTGATAACGCTGAGTTACTTAATGCCATTTTTAGAGGTTTTCACACGGTAAAAGGTGGTGCAGGCTTCCTTGCTTTAAATGAGCTTGTTGATGTTTGTCATGGTGCAGAAAATATATTTGATTTACTTCGTAATGGGCAGCGTACTGTTAATGCGGATTTAATGGATACTATTTTATCAGCCCTTGATACTGTTAATGATATGTTTGCTTTAGTGCAAAACAAAGAACCACTTATTGCAGCAGATGCTGAATTACTGGCTGAACTACATCGTTTAAGTCAACCAGAAGGACAAGATACTACTGCGCCAATGCCTGAAGTCACTACTCCTACCCCTGAAGTTACTACTCCTGTCATTGTTCCTCAAGAAGCTACTTCTGACTCAGCAGATGATATGAGCGAAGATGAATTTGAGCGTTTACTTGATGAATTACATGGTGGAGGCAGCCCTTCTACTCCTGCCCCTTCTACTCCTACTCCAGCAGCAACAATTAGTGTTGATTCAGGTAGTGATATTTCTGATGATGAATTTGAATCTTTATTAGATGAACTTCATGGACAAGGTGCATTCTCTTCAGATGTAAGTAATCCGTCTTCTGTCTCTAATAATGTTTCGGATGAAATAAATGATGATGAATTTGAAAACTTACTTGATGAGTTACACGGTAAAGGTAACGCTCCTAAAGTAAGTGAAACACCTGCTTCTCCAGTAGTAGCCGCAAGTACACCTACTCCTGTAGCAAAAGCACCTTCTCCCAAACCAAGCGCTAAAGCTTCTGCGCCTAGTTCAAAACCAGCGCCTAAAGCTGCAGCTAAACCTTCTTCGGGTAAAAAGGCAGCCCAACAGTCAGCACCTCAGGGAGAAACAACAGTACGTGTTGATACTAAACGACTTGATAAAATCATGAATATGGTGGGTGAGTTAGTATTAGTGAGAAACCGTTTAACTAGTTTAGGCTTAACCTCTGATGATGAAGATTTAACTAAAGCAGTCTCAAACTTAGATGCTGTCACTACTGACTTACAGGGTGCGGTGATGAAAACCCGTATGCAGCCAATCAAAAAAGTGTTTGGCCGTTTTCCTCGTGTTGTACGAGATTTAGCACGTAGCCTTAATAAAGATATAAAACTAGTGCTAGAAGGCGAAGAAACCGATTTAGATAAAAATTTAGTTGAAGCATTAGCCGACCCTTTAGTGCATTTAGTTCGTAACTCAGTTGACCATGGTGTTGAAGAGCCCGATATTCGTGAGGCTATGGGTAAACCACGCGAAGGTACTGTTACTTTATCAGCATCTCAAGAGGGTGATCATATTTTGTTAACCATTACAGATGATGGTGCAGGTATGAATGCTGGAAAACTAAAAGACATTGCGATTGAACGTGGAGTTCTTGATGCCGATTCTGCTGCCAGAATGCCAGATAAAGAAGCCTTTAGTTTAATTTTTGCACCAGGATTCTCTACAAAAACTGAAATTTCTGAAGTATCAGGTCGTGGTGTCGGCATGGATGTTGTTAAAACAAAAATTACTCAACTTAATGGTACTGTTGATATTGACTCAGAAATGGGTGTAGGGACTGTTTTAGAAATAAAAGTACCCTTAACCTTAGCAATATTACCTACATTGATGGTTGTTGTTGGCGAACAAACATTTGCTTTACCACTTGCTGCAGTAAATGAAATATTCCATCTAGACTTGACTAATACTAACCGTGTTGACGGGCAACTAACTATAATAGTCCGAGAAAAGGCGATACCGCTATTTTATTTAGATCAATGGCTTGTTAAAAATTATGAGGACAAAGCTCGGGATAAAGGTCATGTTGTCATAGTGCAATTAGGTAATCAGCAAGTTGCTTTTGTTGTTGACAGATTGATCGGGCAAGAAGAAGTGGTAATAAAGCCACTTGATAGGTTATTACATGGCACGCCAGGTATGGCTGGAGCAACTATTACCAGTGATGGTGGGATTGCTTTAATAGTGGATATACCTAACATGTTAAAATTTTATGCAAAAAAATCACCTGTAAATAAAAAACTGCACTCATAAAAAATTTAAATAATTAAAAAGTTGAGGAAGTAAATGGCCTACAAAGTACTTGTTGTTGATGATTCAAGTTTTTTTAGACGGCGAGTCACTGATATTCTAAACAAAGATCCACTGTTAGAAGTGATTGATGTTGCAGTTAATGGGCAAGAAGCAGTAGATAAAGCTATTTCACTTAAACCTGACGTTATTACAATGGATATTGAAATGCCTATTTTGAACGGCATTGCAGCAGTGAAAAAAATTATGGCGCAGTCGCCAACCGCTATCTTAATGTTTTCTTCGTTGACTCATCAAGGGGCTAAATCAACCCTTGAAGCATTAGAAGCTGGAGCTTTAGATTTTTTACCTAAAAAATTTAGTGATATAGCTCAAAGCAGTGATGAAGCTGGCAGCTTATTACGCCAACGTGTTGCACAATTAGCTAAAAAAAGTGGTGTTTGCAAACGTAGTCTATCAAGTGATCGTTTCGCTGTTAAACGCAGTCAAGATACCCAACCCGTTACAACTGCTAGAACACCTATAGTGTCGTCTACTATTGCGGTAAGCACTAATAAAATAACATCAGAATTAAAAGCGTCCTCTGGAAAAAAATATAGTTTATTAGCTATTGGTACCTCTACAGGGGGGCCAGTAGCACTACAGAAAATACTAACACAGTTTCCCCAAGATTTTCCGTTACCCATTATTATGATTCAGCATATGCCAGCAACCTTTACAAATGCTTTTGCTAGCAGGTTAAACTCTTTATGTAATATTAATGTAAAAGAAGCCAGTAATGGCGATATCCTCAAACCTGGTTGTGCCTATTTAGCACCTGGAGGTCGTCAAATGATTATTGCTGGTACAGAAAATGCTGCAAAAATTAAAATTATTGATGATAACTCAGCAAAAATAACCTTTAAACCCTGTGTTGATATAAGTTTTGGCTCCGCAGCTAAAATTTTTGGTGGTAATGTTCTAGGTATTATTTTAACAGGTATGGGCGCTGATGGTAGAGAGGGGGCTCGTATGTTAAAAGCAAAAGGTTCAACAATTTGGGCACAAGATGAAGAAAGTTGTGTTGTTTATGGTATGCCACAAGCAGTAGCTGTGGCGGGTATTTCGCAATTATCTTTACCATTAGATGCAATATCTAGCTCAATAATTAAGGAAATAAAACATGGATAGGCTCAGCATTGCTGGTCTTGTTGTTGCTATATGTGCTATTTATTTTGGCTTTATGCTTGATGGTGGATCTATTTCAGCATTATTTGAGCTGCCAGCATTTATTATTGTTGTTGGTGGCACCTTGGGTGCTGTTATGTTGCAGTCATCAAGTAGTCAGTTTTACCATGCATTTTCATTATTAAAATGGGTTTTTACTCCCCCCCTCTATAACATAGAAGAAGGGATTGAAAAGATTGTGCATTGGGCTGAAAAGTCAAGGGAGACTGGTTATTTATCTCTTGAAAGTGATGCTTTTGATGAAGAGGACAGCTACACCAAAAAAGGATTGAAT
>JADGDH010000159.1 GCA_016745015.1 Colwellia sp. | reverse complement strand
GTATGAATAGATTGATAACCATTAGGTTTAGGTGTTGCTACATAATCTGAAAATTCTTTAGCTAAATGTTGCCATTGCGTGTGCACTATCCCTAATGCAGAGTAACAATCTTGCACTTTTTCAACCACAACACGTACAGCGCGAACATCAAATAGTTGTTCAAAATCTAACGATTTTTGTTGCATTTTTTTCCAAATACTATAAATATGCTTTGGACGACCATACACTGTGCCGTTAATCTGTAAATCGTGTAGTTGCTGATTTAAGCTACCAACAAAATCATTCATGTACTGTTCACGGTCAAGACGAGTTTCATCGAGTAATTTAGCAATTTTTTTATAAACTTGTGGATGAAGATAACGAAAAGAAATATCCTCTAACTCCCACTTCAACTGCCCAATACCTAAACGATTAGCTAGCGGCGCGTATATATCCGCACTTTCTTTTGCTGCCAGCACTCGACTTTCTTCATCGTTATTTTTTTGCTCACGTAAATCACATAGACGCTCAGCCAACTTAATAACAACTGCACGTACATCTTCAACCATGGCTAGTAACATGCGGCGAATATTATCAATGTTACCTACACTACTTTTTTGCCTTAACCCTTTAATCGCGGCCATTTTTTCAACACCTTGGCAAAGCATCGTTATATCTTTACTGAAATGATCTTCAACAAAATCCTTAGTAATCAAGTTTTCTTCTAGTAATGGCGTTAAAAAAGCAGCAACTAAAGAGTCTGCATCTAAATTTAGGCTAGAAAGGATCTCTATCATTTCCATTGATTTTAATAAGCTAATTTCTTGTTGCTGAAAAAATGGAGCTACTTTGTCCCATAAATTTTCAAGTGCTTGTTGCTTTACTTCAGATAAAGTTTGCTCTGTTAACCAATGTTTAAAGTCTACACTGACAACTTGGTGGGATTTGCGCACCGAAACCATGAATATTCCTTGATTTATATCTCATTTTTAACGTTATAGTTTACGTTTGAACAATACCATAGTCTCAACGTGCTTTGTTTGAGAAAACATATCGATTAACCCTATTTTTTCAATTTTATAACCTGATAAAAGTAATAGTTGGCTGTCTCTTGCTAGCGTAGTGGGTTCGCAACTAATATATAAAACCGTTGGAATAGCAAGTTTTATAATCTGTTCTATCGCTAACTCTGCACCAGCTCTAGCAGGATCTAATAAGACTTTAGTAAACTTACTTTTCACCCATTCATCCGCCTTTTGACTAGTTACCCACTCACTATTTAAATCCGCTTGAAAAAACCTACAATTATCAATATGATTGAACTGAGCATTGGTATTAGCTTTATCGACCATACTTTGCACACCCTCAACACCAACAACACAACTAACCTTTCTAGCCAGTGGTAAACTAAAATTTCCTAGCCCACAAAATAAATCGAGTATGTGGTCGTTTGGCTCAGGTATTAACCAGGTAAGTGCTTGTTCAACCATAACTAAATTTACTTGCTGATTTATTTGTATAAAATCAGTATTAGAAAAATTGATTTGAATATCGTCAACTAACTGATAACTCAAGTCATTCGTTGCACATACAGAACCTTTATCTTCTTGAAAATAAATATGCCACTGATTGTTATGTGCATATTCTAGCCAAAGTTTACGATCATGCTCATTTATCGCCCTTATTTGGCGCACAATCAGCGTAAGTTTTTTCGATAACTCATATGATTTTTCTAAATGAGGCTCTTCAGTACAAATAACGTCAATATGACCAATAGATTTTTTCACACTTAATTTAGCAATAAGCTCTTTTAATATAGGAAAAATATTATCTGCTGGCTCAACCAGCACAGGACATGACTTAACCGCAACAAGCTGATTAGTTGCTTTTTGTCTAAAACCTATCGTTGCTTGTGAATTTTTGTCAAATTGTACACCTATCCTAGCTTTACGGCGATAATGCCAGTGCAAGCTTTTAATAGGCTCTTGCCAAATAAGTTCTTCAGCAACATTGGCTGCAATACCACTGCGAGAAAACAATTCAATAACCTTATTTTTTTTAAAGCTAAGCTGCTGAGAATAGTCAAAATGTTGTAAGTCACACCCTCCACAAAGAGTAAAATGCTGACACTTAGGTACTACTCTATTTTTGTTTGCTTTAATTACCTTTAACAGCTTACCCAATGCATATTTATTTTTTTGTTCGACGACTCTAACTTCAACATTCTCATTAGGTAAAGTGCCATTAATAAATATCGGCTTACTTTTTAAATAGGCAACGCCACAGCCATTTAAATCTAACTTTTCAATTTTTACTGCTAATTTTTGCTTTTCTTGAGTTTTATGTGGCTTTTTTGTGCTTACTTTAAAAAAATTTGCCATTATTGAATACCTAAGGACTTTTCTTTGGTTAATGCTTTTTATTACTTACTGAAATTTCAGGATTAAAACAAAACAATAAAACCCATATAACCTGATAATTTAAATAAAGTTAATACCTCGTTAAGGTAAAACACTTGCAGTCTAGACAAAGCATAAAACAACAAGAGATATCGCATGAATTTTGCCATAAACGCTTTAAATTTACCATCATTAACAGCTGTTTCAAAAACGTTTAATACAAGCGGCAATAGGATGGATTACAGCTTTGGTGATTTTACCATATTGGTGTTTAACTAGAGGTTGGTTGATGTAACCATCAAACTTTCGTGATTTCCATTGGGGTAATAAAGAAGAGTCTGTGGTTAAATTGACAATTAACCCTGTGGATTTCTGAAGTTTAATCTTGTTTTTATTCTTAGCCTGAATATGGAGGTTGTTATTAGCATTATCCGTAGCCAAGTCATTAGCAAAACTTTTCTCGCGACTCGCAGCAACAATGCAAATTCTATTTTCAGCAGCGCGAGATAACAAGCTATATTCAACCTCGCACGGCTCTTGAATATCAAAAGGCACCAATAACAAGTGAATATTATTTAAAGCTGCAACATTAACTATTTCAGCTATGTTAGCGTCATCGGCTGTTAGCATAGCAAGATTAATGTTCCCTTGCTCTAAAGGTAATTCAATAATATTTATACCATCACCTAGTGCAGTCCACTGATATCTTTTACAAAAATGCAACTGTTGTTGTGTTGCAAATATTCCATTTTCATTTATTAGTACCGCTTGATGCACTTTATCAACAATTAAACTAGTGCACACGTATTGAAATGGTCTTAGCACTGAGCTAACTTGATTAATCAGCTGCTTGCTCAAGTATTCTATTCGGGTTAATTGCTGTGTATTATTCGTGATTATTTTATCTGAGATAAAGAATAATTCAGGTAATTGAATAATGTCACTAAGGTTGTTTTCAATATAATGACAAACATCCTCAATAGCTTGTTCGTTAGATTTGTATGTTGCAAATATAGCAACATTAGCGGTTACAGGAATCTTATTCTTATTGGTCTTGTTCTTATTTTGGTTCTGGTTCTGGTTCTGGTTCTCAAGTATACACTCATGGTCAGGTGATTTATTCATAGGCGGTGCTAAATCTTGATAAAGTTCAGGACGACGCTGCTTAATAAGATCAGTGCCATCAGGACGGAATTTGTTGTTGATGCTGCATTCTTCTAAATCAATATCAGCAAAAGCATAACCCTCCTCATTGTTTGCTATCTTTGCTAGCACCTTGCCATCAGGAGAAATTATTTGACTTTGACCAACACCAATCAGATTCTCTTGTGGAATATGGTCTTGTGGAATATGTTCTGGTGCTTTTCCTTGTGCCATATACTCTTGTGGTATTAGTGAGCCTACTTTATTTGCAGAAGCTAAAAATACTTTATTTTCACACGCTCTAGCAGGGCCATGTAAACTACTCTGATCTAGCGCAAATGAATTCATAGAATGACACAGCAATTGTGCACCACTTAAAGCTAATCTTCGAGATGCCTCAAAGGTAATGTCATCACTCCCCGTCAAAACCCCTAACTTTCCAACAGACGTTGTTACTGTCTCAGAAACTTTATCTGTGCTAATAAAAAATTCACTTTCTTGCGCCGTCAATATTTGTTTATCCACTTGGTGAATGAGCTTGCCAAGCGGAGAAAACAAACATGAGGCCAAAGTGATATTTGATTTAATCGCACCACATTGCTTATTGTTCAGAGGATCTAGTGAAAGGTCTTGCCGTAAAGTTACATTAATCACAATGTAACAATCATATTTTTTCGCTTGCTCAGATATACGCTGTAAAAAATATCCGTTAATCGACAAAGCTTCATTCCACGCTTGATTATGATCGACATAACAAGGCTGAACATTACAAAACAATGTATTACAAAATTCTGGAAGCACAATTAACGATGGATTGCATGCTGCCGTCTCATTTATCATACGAATGCAGGTTGCTAGGTTTTCTTTAACATTTGAAGTGGTGGCAAACTGAGAAACGGCTACTCGCATTATTTATATTTTCCAGGTAACTAAGGTCTGTTGACCTTTGCTGATTTTTTGAATTTATCAATGTAAAAACATTGCGATTTATAGAGTAATAATATGCTACTAACGTTTTTAGTGCTCATTTTGAACCAATAGCAATCAAACAAAATCTAGTTGAATATCAGTACAACCTTTATTACAGCGTATACCTGAACTTTCGCTGCTTGCATTATTTACAATGCTGCAATGTTCAGGCGTAAGTAAACAAAGTGGCTGCTTGCATGTAGAGCACAGCACAGTTTGCCCTGCCATAACTTTTTTCATTATCTGCCTTTGATCAGCAAAAGAATTTTTACTTTGCTTTTGTAATTCAGCGAACTGTTTAATATCAATCATTTTCTATGCCCTTTTCACACTAAGACTACAAACAATAAAAACCGTCAAATTTGCCTTTTAAAGGCTCACTGCCCGTTTCTAATAACGCTTGATATGCTGTTATATTTTCATAATTTAATGGCATTTCTGGGTAAGATGTTATTTCCCACGGATATTCATTATTATCTTGAAAAGGCGTAAATGAAAGTTTTTGGTTGTTTTCTAATAGTAGTTGGCCAAACTGTAGTGCTAATTCTTGTGATGGAAATAATACTGAAAACTCAACTTCTCTTGGCTGCTCAAGCTCATCGCCTGCTTGTTGTCTTTGCCATAAATACTCACCTATATTATCGTTAGGAAAAAGGGTTAAATCACGACTCATAGTAACACTCTTAAAAATTTCATCATTAAAGTCACATATTACCTGATAACGCTTAATCCGTAAAAGTGTTAAACTAAACAGTATTCTACTTATCTCTTTTATTACTATTTATGACGATCACCTTCGAACATCATATAAAATTTAACGACATTATTAATAGTGAAACAAA
>JADGDH010000158.1 GCA_016745015.1 Colwellia sp. | reverse complement strand
TCATCAAACATTTTACATATAACAAAATCACCACCATTCCATTGTTCTTCGGCAGCAATGGCCATACCTAAACCGCCTTCACCTGCTTTCATCAACTCTAAAATTTGTTGTCGAAATGGGACAAATACAGGGGTTAATTCAATTTTTACTATTTTGGTCATGATCGGTTTCCTCAAGATGAATAAGTAATAGGGGGTAGTTGATTTAAAATACCGGCACAGTTTGACGGTAAATCATCAGTATTAACGGTGTCTGTTATGGCTGTAAAATCTTTATGTTGATATGTGTGCCAATACAGCATGTTTTTATTGATATATTGTGGCTTTTTTAATAAGTCGACTAAAGCAGCACAGGTTTTAGCGGTATAGGTTGCTTCTAATTCAATCGCTAGTTTTTGTTTGAATAGCTGACTAATGTGTTTACCTTGTTCTGTTGAATAGCCATATCCATAGCCAAAAAAATCATTGATTATCGTAGGCTCTACTATGTCTAATTCTTTGGTTAAGTTGGTTTTATCTTGTAAATATCGGTATGTTTTTAGAATTGTTTTTTTAACGGTATCAGGTGTATTTAATGGTATTGGCCCTAAATAATCTCTACCTGTGCGTACACCAATGACTGTTGTTTTTAAACCAGCCAATAAAAACCCAAGAACTAACCCCGCCATTCCACAATTTGATGCTGTTGGGCATATAACATAATCTGGCTCAGGAAGTTCATCGTTATCTATTTGTTGCTTTAAGCTTAGTGCTGAATTAATGGCGCCTATTGTGCCTAAAGTTGTAGCGCCTCCTGGTGAAATAAAATAAGCATTAAGTGCGGTAAGTCGGTGACGCAGATAGAAGTTGAATGATGAGGTTAAAATACTGGGGATATAATCAATTTTGGCACCAAAATAATGTAATAATTTAATATTTTGTTGCACTTGTGCTGTAACTGGCTGCTCAAATAAACATAAAGTACACTGTAGTCCTAGTTTTTGACAAAAAATAGCAACCGCTAAGCAAAAATTACTCCCAGTGCCACCGTAAGTAATTATATGTGATTTCTTTTGTTTTAATACATCAGCCAAAATGAATTCTAATCGTGCTAACTTATTACCGCCGTATGTATTATTGATCATATCATTACGCTTTATCCAAAGGTGCTTATGATCAAATTCATTGATTTTTTGAACAGGGGCGTTTACTAAGTTAAGATCTAGCCAATCAATGTGCTGAGAAAGCGTTGGTAACAGGTCAAAAATTAATGGCTTTGACATTTTAACCGCCTTGTTTTTGCGGCTTTTTACTCGGAAAGTCGAGTAACCTGAGAGTCGCAAATTTTGGATCATATGTTTTTTGACTTATCACAATCATTAAGACCAAACTAAGAGACATTGATACAATAATTGGTTCAATATAACTCGGTAATAAATCAGACATTTTTAAAGCATAAAGTACGATAACGCTAATCGCTGCAACGCTAGATGATATAATTGCACCCATTTTTGTTGCTTTATGCCAAAATAAAGCAGCCATGGTTGGTACGAATGCGCCAGAAACAAAAATGGCTGTAGAGAGTAAAACGAGCTCAAAAATATTTTGCATATACAAGGCAAAAACTATTCCTAATGAACCAATAATAGTAATAACGATTCGAGTTACTTTTAGTAAGGTAGCATCATTAGCTAATGGTCTAAAAGGGCGATATATATCGCGACTAAAACATGTTCCCGCAATTAATAAAGCGGTATCAGCCGTTGACATCATAATTGCTATCATTGCTGCTAAACATAACCCTTTTAACCCTACGGGCATATATAGCAAAATAAGCTCGGGTATCGCTGCATCAACACCGCCACTACTATTAGCGAGATCGGGGAGAATATGTGAAGCGATAGTACCTAAAAATACAATAACAAAGCTCCAATAAACATAAATACCCGATGTAACAAACATGGCTTTACGAATTACCTGAGGGTTTTTAGCTGCTGCAGCTCTTTGCCATAAAGAGGGATCAATTAAACTAAAAAGTAAATCGATTATAATAATTGAAATAATATAAATTGGTGTGAGACCTCCCCAAAAGTTATTTTCAGGTGGCGCTAAATTACTCATGGTGAGCTCAATACCTAAATCAGATATTATATAAACTGGCAATAAAACACCTATAGCTACCAACATAATAACGGTTTGGATCAAGTCAGTATATGCTACGGCGAGTAAGCCCCCTAAAATAGTATAGATAACCATTATCACCCCTGCAGCGATAATAGCCTCAGAGTAAGTTATATTGATATCTATCATTACAGAGGTGATAGCTAAACCTGTTGCTATTAATTGCGTGCCAAATAAAGCGGTAACACTTAACATCATCGTAATAGCAAAAACCAACCTTACAGCAGAACCGTACCTTAGAAATAAGGCATCAGGTACATTCCAAATTTTCGCTCTATGAATAGCTGGTGCCATTAAACCGAAAAGAAATAAACCAACAGCATAAGCCATTGTCGCAAGAAAGAGTGAGATACCAATCTCGTAGGCTTTTCCTGCTTTTCCTAAAGTAGAAGCGGCACCAATTGAAGTACCGATTAATGTACCTAACAGTAAAGGAAAACGGATATTTCTACCGGCAAGTGCAAAGTCAGTATTGTTTTTAATTTTATGACTCGCATAAAAGCCAGCAGCCAATAAAGCGAGACCAAAGAGTCCAATAATGATAAAGTCGAGTGTACTTGCCATAATTCACCTAGTTAATATAATACTTAACAATATAAACTAGTAACTGCTAATCTATTATGTAAATATAAATAGATTGATAAAATATTACAAGTGATTTTTATATTTTTATGACGTTACGCAACCCTCATGCAGGATAGGTGTGCTTATTCTTGTACATGATTGAGTTTTGTTATAAATTACTTTTCAAAAATAAATACTATTTATGGATGTTTCAAATTAGATATGGGAAGAAAAAGTAAATCAGATAGCAGAAAGCCTGAGATTTTACAAAACTTATACAAAGTAGTGAATAGAGAAGGGCTAGAAGGTACAACCTTAAATAAGGTAGCCAAAGAAATGGGTGTAAACTCAGGACTTTTAGTGCATTACTATAAAACAAAAGATGAGATGATTTTTGCTTTAGTTGAATTTATAGCCGAAAAATATTCAACCATATACACTGATAAGTTAAATGAGTTTGATAAACCCAAAGACCGAATGGATAACTTATTAAATACATTTTTTGAATTAGAATGGACTCAACGAGGTGACGCTGCAATATTTTGGTCATGTTATTCATTGAGCTATAGAAATGAACGAGTAAAAGCACAATTTAGAAAAATGTATTTATCCTTTAGGGAGCAACTTGCTGCTGAAATAGAGTTATATCAATGGGCTGGCATTACTAAAGTAATAGATCCAGTACAAACGGCAGATGTTATTATATCCATGATTGAAGGGATTTATTTTTATCATAATGCATTAGGCTCTACTACAAATATTGAGGGTGCAATGAAATTTATCAAGAAGTCTGTAAGCAGACTACTGATAGAAGGCATATAACCTTATCTTATAATCCAAGACCAATTTATCACTATAATTCATTTAAATAATCAATATGAACACCTCTTCCTTAAGCACTTTTCGCTTTAAGCATTTTTCGATAGAATAAAAAAACGTCTATTAACTTTATTAAAAATTAATAGACGATCTCATGAATTTCTGTTGTAAACCTTTATAAAATGGTAACTTACCAATTATAACTGTATGTTAAACGCCAAGTTCTTCCTATTGAGTACCTTTCATGCATACCAAAAAAACCATTGTTAGTTGTTTCAACACGAGAGACTTCATCAGTCAAATTCTCAATTGAAGCCATGATTTTCCAGTCGTTAGTGTTGTTTAAAACATATCTTAAGTTTGTTATGCCAACACCTGACTCATTTAATATGGCAGTTTCAACTTCAGGTTTTAAGATCATTGATAAATCATGATCTGAGCGATAGCTATATTCTAACTGTACAGCTCCAGAAAAATCATCACTAATTCCATGCTCATAGCGAGCTAAAAAGTTAGCACTAAACTTTGAATAATTTGGTAAATTAGCACCTTCAACTGAAGCACTACCTAACAAAGGTACAGCAGTTGCACTTTCAAAATCAGTTTTTGATACATAAGCATCGGTATAGCCTAAATTAAGTTCAAAAAATAAATCATCAGTAGCAAGCCAAGCCAATTCAAGCTCTGCTCCTGTGGTGTCGACTTCACCTATATTTGTTAATCGTGCAATACTGACCACAGCAGTAGGGTCGGCTGCATTAGCTTGTACATCTTGACGGTCATATTTAAATATTGAGCCGTTAATACGTAGTTGGTTATCAAATAAGTCCGATTTAAAGCCTACTTCGTATGCCCAAATAGTTTCTTCATCATAAGGTGCTAATTGCTCAATTGATGTGACAAACCCACCAAAGAAACCGCCTGTTTTAAACCCTTTTGAAATATTACCATAAAACATTAGGTTATCACTGGCAGAATATGTAACACCTACTTTACCTGATAAAGCGCTGAAACTTGTACTGTCATCTACAATCACTGAAGGTACATCTAGTCCAGGACCAAAACCAAAAGTAGTATCTCCAGCAAAGGACTTATTCTCTTTGGTATAGCGTAACTCAGTAATTAGCTCCATCGCATTTGTTAAAGCATAAGTGCTATGTCCATATAGAGAATATCCATCAGTCTTTTGCTTATAGTTTTGTTTAGTGTTTATAGCCCCTCCAAATAACAATGGCATAATTCCTTCGCTACCATATAAAGCAGATGATTCAGTTAATGTATCTTTACTATAACTAGCGCCTAAGATCCAATTGAAGGTGTCATCTGGTGCTGAAGTAAGCCTAAATTCCTGAGACCAGAAATCAATGTTGGTATAATAATCACCATCAAGAAAAACAATTGAGGTGGCATCAGAGTCTTGTGTACGAACATATTCGACCGTGTCATATGCTGTTATACTTGTTAGCGTTATTCCATTTAAATCAATATTGCTGATTAAACTTAAACCAGACCAGCTATTATCTAAATAAGGCAGAACAGAATGGGAGGCTGATGAATAATTACTATCAGATAAACCATAGTTTTCTGGTGTGATCCCCGTCAATGTTGCACAACTTTGTTGATTTGTTCCTTGACCCGTTAGTATAGAGTTACACAAACCCGCAGAGCCAGCTCCTAATAAACCACCGAATAAGCCCATAGATACATTTTCATAACCAAATGCGCCTGCATCGCCTATATTGGCATACAATCCTAGGGTTTGTAATAACGGTAATTCAACTTCCATTGAGCCAGCATGCGCTTTAAATAGAAA
>JADGDH010000157.1 GCA_016745015.1 Colwellia sp. | reverse complement strand
AAACTAATTGGCCAATAACTATCTAGCCAAAACAACAACATAAAGCTTAATAAAGCGAATAATGCGCCAAGACGAATAATAAATAATTGTTGACCTGTTTTATCGGCTAATATCGCCCATAAACTAGGTGATACAATTCTAGTGGCAGTAAGAATCGCAAAAATTTCACCGAGTTCAAGTGAGCTAAAGCCTTTACCATCTAAAAATACTGAAAGATAAGGTGCAATTAAACCAAGAATGGCAAAATAAAAAAAATAACTAGAAGAAAGTCGGGTAAATAAAGACAAAGATTAATTCCTATTTACCCATTAATTCAAAATCAAAAGTTACAAAAACCAAACTAACTTTTTGTAATCACTGGCGTATTACAAACAACATCCGCATTTTGCGCTCGATGTCTTAAGTAGTGATCCATTAACGTTAACGCTAACATAGCTTCAGCAATAGGCACAGCGCGAATTCCAACACAAGGGTCATGTCTGCCTTTGGTAATAATATCTGTTGCAACGCCATTAGCATCAACCGTTTTACCGCTAACACCAATGCTTGATGTTGGCTTTAAAGCTAAATGAGCAATAATATTCTGCCCCGAAGAAATCCCGCCTAAAACACCACCCGCATGATTACTATCAAAGCCATCAGGAGTTAACTCATCTCTATGCTCAGAGCCTTTTTGATTAATAACCTCAAAGCCATCACCAATTTCTACGCCCTTGACTGCATTTATACTCATTAAACCATGCGCAATTTCAGCATCAAGCCGGTCAAAAATAGGCTCACCTAAACCTACTGGGACATTCGTTGCAACCACACTAACTTTAGCACCAATAGAATCTTTAGCGCGCATAATGTCACGTAAGTGCTGATCTAGTTGCTCAAGCTTGCTGTTATCAGGAAAAAAGAATTGATTTTCTTCTACTTCAGCCCAATTAATGTTTTGCCAATCAAGAGGGGCACCGTCGGTAGTCGTTGCGCTAATTGAGCCTATTTGTGTTACACAAGCTTGTATTTTCATACCAAACTTTTGTAATAAGAATTTTTTAGCCACGGCACCAGCAGCAACACGCATGGCTGTTTCTCTTGCGGATGAACGACCACCTCCGCGATAATCACGTAGGCCATATTTTTGTGTGTAAGTATAATCGGCATGGCCTGGACGAAAGCTTTGTGCAATATTGCCATAATCTTTCGAGCGTTGATCTGTATTATCAATAATTAAGCCAATAGGTGTGCCTGTGGTTTTACCTTCAAAAACACCTGACATTATTTTGACTTTATCAGCTTCATTTCTTGCAGTAGTAAAGCGAGATTTACCAGGGCGTCGTCTATCAAGGTCACCCTGCAAGTCTTCTTCACATAATTCGATCCCGGGAGGGCAACCATCAATAATAGCGCCTAGCCCTAAACCATGGCTTTCACCAAATGAGGTTACGGTAAATAATTTTCCAAAGGTATTGCCTGACATTTTAACTCCAACGTCTATTTATTAATTTACTTGGTTTTAATTTACTGATTCAAAGAAGTTAAAGCAGCAGTAAAGATCACTGAAAACTCAACTAATTGAGCCTTAGTTAACATGAATACACCATGACCACCTCGTTCAAAGTTAAGCCAAGTAAAAGGAACATCTTTATATAAAGCCCTAACATGAACTTCTGAGTTACCTACTTCACAAAATAGTAAACCCCCTTCGTTAAGGTGCTTCGCGCTTTGCGCCAATATAACACGAACAATATCTAATCCATCATCGCCACACCCTAACCCAATTTCAGGCTCATGATGGTACTCTGATGGCAAGCTATCCATGTCTTTTTGATCGACATAAGGAGGATTACTGACAATTAAATCATAACTCTGTCCTTCAACCCCAGAAAAAATATCAGATTGAATTGGAATAACTTGTTCACAAAGACCATGATTTTCTATATTTATCTGTGCAACATTTAGCGCTTCTACGGATAAATCAACTGCATCAACTTCTGCTTCTCCAAAATAACTAGCGCAAGCAATCGCTATGCAGCCACTCCCTGTACATAAATCTAAAATACGTTTTGGTGCTCTATTTGCAGCGATATAGGGAAAAAATTGATTTTCAATTAACTCACCAATAGGCGATCGCGGTATTAAAACTCGTTCATCAACATAAAAAGGCAATTGTGCAAAATAGGCAATATTCGTGATATAACCCACGGGTATTTGTTCTTCAACACGTCGAGTAAATAGGGCTAAAACATTTAGCTTTTCCTGCTCAATCAAACGGCATGTCATTATGCTGTCATCAATATCATTAGGTAAAGACAATGCATACATAACTAAGATATAAGCATCATTAAAGGCATTATCACTACCATGCCCATAGAATAACTCAGCTTGATTAAATAACGTTGCCCCATACCGACAATAATCAGCAACAGTATGTAACTGCTTAGTTACAGTGGTTAATTCGCTCATTTTTATTCCTATACTTTTCAATATTCTTATATTCAAACCACTTCAAAATTCAAGTTTCCTGCATCTTTAAGTGTAATGGATATAAGTATAATTCATTAAATTCATTTCTTGTAAAAATTAACATATATTTTTACACTGTCATTATGAAAATGAAATTCCCTACAAAACACACACACGACACTAATGATACTGATATTGATGAAAATGTTTTTCAACAAGCTATAGGCAAGGTTAAGCCTTTAAAAGTGGACACAATACACTTTGCCAAAAAGGTCAGCAAGCCCAAAAGTAACTATACACTAAGAAACTCTCTACAAAGCTCCCTAAAAAATAGAAATAAAGCACTGGCACAGTTTCATTTTTCTGACGAATTTGAGCCTAATTTAAACCAACAAGGACCAATGAAGTATGTTCGTTCCGATGTTGACAGCTTTGAAGCTAAAAATTTAAGGCGTAGTTTTTATAGTCCCGATTTAATACTAGATTTGCACGGTTTAGATCAACAACAAGCAAAACTAGAAATTGCTGCACTACTTTATGCTTGCCAAAAAGAGCACGCTCAATGCGTTTGCATTGTCCATGGCCTTGGCTCAAGAATATTAAAAAATAAAGTACCTCATTGGTTAGTGCAACATCCTGACGTTATGGCATTTCATCAAGCACCATTAGAGTGGGGTGGCAACGGTGCTTTATTAGCACTTATTGAATTAAAAGATAAATTTAATAAAACATAAACCCATGTTTTTTAAGTATGCACTTTGGCTGGAGATATGATCTCAACTAACTGCCCCTGCATTTGTTTACTATCATAATCAATTATCGCAATTGCAGCCGTTGAAAAAATTGGCATATGCAACGAACTTGTTAACTCCCCAACTAAATGACTAACAAAAGGCATATGCGAAACAAATAAAATAACTTTATTTTCGTCTAAGTCACTTTCAGCTGAGTTATTTCCACCTAGTCCATCTTCTTTTAGTAAATCATCATTACTATGAATTAAGCCATCAATAAAGTCATGAACCTGACGCGCATTTCCTGATGGTGTAATGAAATCTAATGTTTCAGGAGTAATATCATTAAGCAATGGTGATTTTTGTAAAGCTTTAGTGATGTTTGCACAACTTTGTTGTGCTCTAATATATGGACTTACAAAAACATTAATTAATACTGGTTTTCTGCGTGCCAACCAAAGTCCCATTTTTTCAGTTTCAATAATACCTTGCTTTGTCAAAGGTCTAAGTGAGTCTTCGCCTGCAATATTTGCAGCTTCCCCATGACGCATGATAAAAATTTGCATTTACTCTACCCTCATCAAGTAGATAAACATACTTGGTTGTCTTTTATAGCTATAATAATAGAATCCTTACACCTTTAATATGAACTGTTAAGAATAAAATAGACTCTAGTTATTCCATAAGGTAATTTAGACAACAGACCCAAATATACCCAATCAGCTTATTAATCATTTTTTGCTATCAAAATCAGGAGCCATTCATTGAAGAAAAGTCCAAATGATTTAAAAAAATATCAATCACTTACCTTAAACAATGGTTTACGAGTTTTACTGGTTCATAACGAAGAAACTGACAAGTGTGCTGCTGCATTAGCTGTTAACGCTGGTCATTTTAATGATCCTCAAGATAGACAGGGTTTAGCCCACTTTCTAGAACACATGTTATTTTTAGGGACTCAAAAGTATCCCGATGGCAGCGAGTATCAAAAATTTATTAACCAGCACGGTGGTAGTCACAATGCTTGGACAGCAACTGAGCACACCTGTTTTTACTTCGACATCCATCACCAACATTTTGTTGAAGCGCTAGATCGCTTCAGCCAGTTTTTTATTTCACCCTTACTTTCTGATGAATTAATTGCCAAAGAACGTAAGAATATTGAAGCTGAGTTCAAATTAAAACTGAAAGATGATGTTCGCCGCTTATACGATGTACATAAAGAAACTATCAATCAACTACACCCATTCTCACAATTTTCTGTCGGTAATATTGACACCCTATCAGATAGAAATGGTGAAAGTATTAGTAAGAAAATCAGTGAGTTTTTTGATTGCTACTATCAAGCAAGTTATATGACTCTCGCAATAGAGGGACCACAATCATTAACTGAATTAAAACAATTAGCCGAAGAAATGTTTAGCGCAATTAAGAACAATGGTAAACCATTAGACACGATTACAGAGCCTTTATATTTACCTGAACACCAAGGAATATACATAAATGTACACCCCATAAAGAATGAACATCAATTAATCATCAGTTTTGCTATGGAGAGTATTGATAAATATTACCAAGATAAGCCCGAATCCGTATTAGCTTATTTAATTGGTCATGAAGGTGAAGGCAGTATTTTAGCCAAATTAAAACAAGAACAATGGGCTATGAGCTTAACTGCGGGCTCAGGAATTAATGGCTCTAACTTTAAAGATTTCAATATCAGCATTAGCTTAACTGAATTAGGTGAAACTCATATTGATGATATTACGAGTATTGTTTTTTCCTATATCGGCCTATTAAAATCAGCAAAAATACCGTCTTACTATTATAAAGAAAAACAAGTAATTGCTGATTTATCGTTCACTTATCATGAGAAAGGTACTCCGTTAGACAATGTTAGTCAGCTAGTAATTAATATGCAGCATTATCCATGTGAAGATTATATTTTTGGTGACTATATCATGTCTGGTATGGATGATAAAAATATTAATCATTTACTAAATTACTTAAACGCTGACAATGTTCGTATAATGCATGTTAGTCAAAATAATAAGTTTTCTAAAACTAGTTTTTGGTATCAGGTTCCTTATCATATAAGTAATATTTCTGCGGAAAAATTAACTTCTTGGCGTGATTTATCAACGCCTACTCATATAAATTACAAAGCGAATAATGCATTGTTCTTACCCAAAGAAAACCCATATATTACGGGTAATCCTCACGTTTTTGA
>JADGDH010000156.1:3040-5485 GCA_016745015.1 Colwellia sp. | reverse complement strand
TTTAACAGCTAACAATTAACCTATGGATTGGCTTTATTAGTATTCCCTTGTGTATTCTTATTGGCATAAGGTTTTGCACGGCGTGGTTTTCCACCATTACCTGCAGGTTTATTATTGGTATTAGATCTGTTAGATTGCGTTTGATGACCTTTACTTAAGTGCTGCCCATCTTTATGCTCAGTTTTCTTTGAGTTGCTACCTGCTTGATGTACTTTTTTAGGTCTTTTCGCTTTCAATGGTCTAATAGCTCTAGACTCACCTAATGCATTTGCAGGCACAAACTTGTCTAACGTCTTACGTTCAATGTGCTGTTGGATAACATGCTCAATATCCCACAATAAGTTCAATTCATCTGCACACACTAATGATACCGCTTGACCTGTATTTCCAGCCCGTGCAGTTCTGCCAATACGATGAACATAATCCTCGGGCACATTAGGTAAATCAAAATTGACTACATTAGGTAATAAGTCAATATCAATACCACGAGCCGCAATATCAGTTGCGACTAAAACTTGTACACGACCATCTTTAAAAGACGCTAACGCTTTAGTGCGCGCTCCTTGGCTTTTATTGCCATGAATAGCTGCGGCTGTTAAACCTTCGGCTTCCAAATACTTAGTAAGCTTATTCGCACCATGTTTAGTTTTAGTAAATACCAGAACTTGTCGCCAAGAGTTTTCTTTAATTAAATGAGTTAATACGGCTGGTTTACGTTTTTTATCTACAGCCATTAACCATTGAGTTACTTTTTCAGCCGTCGAGTTTTCTGGGTTAACTGAAATTTCTAATGGTTTATGAACTAACCCCTTAGCTAACGCGCGAATGTCAGCCGAAAAAGTGGCTGAAAAAAGTAGATTTTGACGGTGCTTAGGTAATAAGGCGATAATCTTTTTGATATCTCGAATGAAACCCATATCTAACATGCGATCTGCTTCATCAAGAATAAGTACTTCTAGTTGCGAGAACTTAACCGCATTTTGATTATACAAATCCATCAAACGCCCAGGGGTTGCAACCAATACATCAACACCTTGTCGCAAGCGCATCATTTGAGGGTTTATTTTAACACCACCAAATACAACCGTTGAATGTAAATTTAAGTACTTACCGTAAGTAGCAATACTTTCGCTGACTTGTGCCGCCAATTCACGAGTTGGTGTTAACACCAACGCCCGTACATTATTAGTACCAACTTTTGTGCCTTTATTACTGCTTAATTTTTGCAGTAAAGGTAGGGTGAAGCCTGCTGTTTTTCCCGTACCTGTTTGCGCCGCTGCCATTACGTCTCGACCTGAGAGTACCGCTGGAATAGCCTGCGCTTGAATAGGTGAAGGTGTATCGTAACCTTTATCACGAACTGCTTTTAATAATGACTCAGATAAACCTAGGTCGGTAAATTTAGGCGTTGTAGAATTGGTAGCAGTGTCGCTCATAAATAATCTCTTGGTGTGAAGTTACGGGATACGAGCAGCGAGTGTCGAGTTCTAAATCTTGAGTCACGAGCTTGGTGCTAGTAAAAAGCGTGAGCATACAGTAAGGCTAAGTGTAGTGCAAAGAAATAACCTTTTTCAGGCAAAAGAAAAGCCAAGGAGTTTACACTGCTTGGCTTTTGAGTTGTAACTTTTACTTTCTACTTGTAACTGATCTCTTCCGTTAAGGCATCATCATTTCGTCTTGCTCTGCACCTTCTTTTTCAATCACCTCTGGTATTAAATCTTCTCTTGAAATACCTAAAGATAATGCAACTAATGAAGCGACATAAATTGAAGAATAAGTACCAACAAACACACCAAATAGTAAAGCACTTGCAAAACCGTGAATTAACGCACCACCTTTAAAGAATAACGCTGCTAAAACTAATATTGTCGTTATTGAGGTGATAAAAGTCCGGCTTAAGGTTTGTGTTAATGAAATATTAATAATTTCTTCAGGTAACGTGTCACGTATTTTTCTAAAGTTTTCACGAATACGATCCGAAACTACAATAGTATCGTTAAGTGAATAACCAATAACCGCTAAAATTGCAGCTAATACGGTTAAGTCAAACTCTAACCCTAAAATAGAGAATAGTCCTAACGTTAGTAAAACATCATGAAACAACGCGATTACCGAGCCAACAGCAAAGCGCCATTCAAAACGAAAAGCAACATAAATAAGAATACAAATTAGCGCAGTAAGCATGGCTAAACCGCCCTGCTCTGCTAATTCATCACCAACACTAGCACCAACAAATTCAATGCGGCGCATATCAATTTTTTGATTTGTGCCTGTTTCTAGTATTGATAGTATTTCATTACCTAACATTTCGGCTTTAACGTCTTCACGTAAACCAAGACGAATGACAACATCACGACTACTACCATAAAACTGCACTTTGGCATCATCATGATTATTGTCTTGCATAAGTTGACGTAATTTTTGTAAATCAGCGGCTTGTTCAAA
>JADGDH010000156.1:0-2940 GCA_016745015.1 Colwellia sp. | reverse complement strand
CCTGCCATACCGGGTAACGTTAATGTTGCTCCTGGGATCAAAGACATAACACCAACAATTAGCACTAAGTTAGCGCCAAGGGCAAGGTTAGCTACAACGCCAAAAGCACGGTAGTAAATAACCATAAAAATAAAGACTAAACCAAAACCCATTAAGATAGCTTGGAAACCAAGTTGCACATTTTCAGCACCAAGTGTTGGACCAACCGTGCGCTCTTCAACAATAGTAATGGGTGCAATTAGCGCACCTGCACGTAATAATAAGGCAAGATTGTGTGCTTCAGCTTGTGAACCAGCACCTGTTATGCGAAAACTCTTACCTAAACGTGCTTGAATGGTAGCAACTGAGATAACTTCTTGAACCTTTTCAAAAATAATATTACCTTCAGGATCTCGTCGGTCTGTTGGCTTATATTCAATAAATACCGTCGCCATTGGCTTACCAATATTGCTTTTGGTGCCGTTTGACATTTTACTGCCGCCAGCGCTATCAAGAGAAATATTAACTTGTGGGCGTGAATATTCATCAAAACCTGATTTGGCATCGGTGATATGATCACCTGTTAACATTATGCGTTTTTTCAATAACGTTGGCTTGCCATCTTTATCCGTTAATAAAATTGAACTTGGCGGAATTCGACCATTTAATGCCGCTGATAAGTCACCCTCGGTATCTACTAATCTAAATTCGATAGTGGCGGTAGCATTTAATATTTCTTTCGCTTTGGCAGTATCTTGAACACCTGGTAATTCAATAACAATATGTTTCTTACCTTGACGTTGAACCAAGGGCTCTGCGACACCTAATTCGTTAACACGGTTACGAATAATGGTGATGTTTTGTTGTAAAGCATACTCACGAATTTCTTTGAGTTTCATCTCTGTCATTTGAGCAGTAAGCGTTAATGATTCTTCGTCAATATTAACCAATAAATCGCGATTGCGTTTTTTTAGTAAAGATTGACCTTGCTCAAGATCCTCTACTTTACGGAAAATAACAACAACACCGTCGTTAACTTCTTTTACACTACGGTAACGGATTTTTTCATTACGTAAATCACCACGAAAGTCACCAACCATACCCGCTTTAGCTTTGTTGATGGCTTCTTTCATGTTCACTTCCATTAAGAAGCTAACACCGCCACTTAAATCTAAACCTAACTTCATTGGCGTACCACCAATACCCGATAACCAACTAGGTGTTGCAGGCGTTAAATTAAGCGCTACTGAGTATTTCTTGCCTAGATTGTCATCTAAAACATCACGTGCTTTTAATTGATCTTCAGTATTGTTAAAACGAGTAAGCACTTGACCGCCTTCTAAAACAATACTTTTATAATCAATTTTGATCTCTGATAATTGTGCTTTAATAGAGTCAAGTGTTGCAGCGTTTGCTTCTACACCACGAAGGCCTGAAATTTGTACAGCAGGATCATCTGGGAATAAGTTAGGTGTAGCATAGAGCGCACCAATAGCTATAATAAGCGCTACCATTAGTGTTTTCCATAAGGGGTATTTGTTTAACACAATTTGTCCTATTTAAATCTATTCTCTTTGCGCTTTATTTTTATAAAACACAAATCAAACAGTTACTGGTTATTATTTACACACTTTATAACTTTTAGCTAAGTTAGTTGGCTTTAGTTCAAAGAAAAAGCACGGAGTTGACGCCAGTCAATGAGTACTTTTGATGCCGAAATCAAGCCAACTAACAACGATAAAATTATAAAGACTTCATAGTGCCTTTAGGTAAGACGGCATTTACTGCGCCTTTTTGTACTGTTACTTCAGTACCTTCAGCAATACTAACAGTAATAAAGTCTTTCTCTTCAGATACTTTAACAATTTTACCAACAATGCCACCTTGTGTTAATACTTCATCACCTTTAGACAAAGCTGACATTAAACTTTTTTGATCTTTTACACGCTTAGCTTGCGGGCGATAAATCATAAAATAAAATACTAAACCAAATACCGCTAACATGATCATCATTTCCATACCTCCACCAGCGGGTGCTGGAGCGGCTGCGGCGTGGGCTGTACTTATAAATAAACTCATAATATCCTCTTATATTTATTCTAATAATTAATGAAACTTTTAAAATTAGCCTAAAAACTTAAGCTAAACTTGTTTACTGCCTTGAGATAAAGACGGAACTGGTAACCCACGTAACGCATAAAACTCTTCAACAAAGGTGTCTAATTTACCTTGCTCTATCGCATCACGCAAACCTTGCATTACTTTTTGATAAAAATGTAGGTTATGTAAGGTATTTAACTGTGATCCTAATATTTCTTTACACTTGTCTAAATGGTGTAAATAAGCACGTGAATAATTTTTACAGGTGTAGCAATCACATGTTGGATCTAGTGGGCCTGTATCTGTTTTGTTACTAGCATTACGAATTTTTACTACGCCAGTATTAACAAACAAATGGCCATTTCTAGCATTACGTGTTGGCATAACACAATCAAACATATCAATACCGCGACGAACACCTTCAACTAAATCTTCAGGCTTACCTACTCCCATCAAGTATCGGGGCTTATTTTCGGGAATCAAGGGTGCTGTATGATCTAATATTCGAATCATATCTTCTTTTGGCTCGCCAACCGAAAGACCGCCAATAGCATAACCATCAAAATCAATAGCTTTTAAACCATTAATAGAAACTTCTCGTAAGTCTTCATACATACCACCTTGTACAATACCAAATAAGGCTGACGGGTTATCGCCATGAGAGTCTTTTGAACGCTGAGCCCAACGAAGCGATAGCTCCATTGAATCTTTCGATTCTTTATGTGTTGCAGGGTATGGAGTACACTCATCAAAGATCATTACTACATCTGAACCTAACTTACGCTGAACTTCCATAGAACGCTCAGGTGTAAGCATAATTTTCTCACCATTTACTGGTGAACTAAAACGTACACCTTCTTC
>JADGDH010000155.1 GCA_016745015.1 Colwellia sp. | reverse complement strand
AAAAAATCAACTCTGTAACTTGGCAGCCTCAAGCGTATTTTTTAATAAACAAGCAATAGTCATGGGGCCAACACCTCCAGGAACAGGAGTTATCGCACCACAAACCTGACTAACAGCGTCATAATCAACGTCACCAACCAGTTTAGCCTTGCCAGTATCAGAGTTTTCAATGCGGTTAATACCCACATCAATTACCGTAGCCCCTTTTTTCACCCATTCTGCTTGCACAAAATTGGCCTTGCCAACAGCAGCAACCAAAATATCAGCCTGCTGACAAACTTCGGCTATATTTTTGGTACGTGAATGAGCAATAGTTACTGTGCAGTTTTCTTGTAGTAACAAGAGCGCAACAGGCTTACCCACAATATTTGAACGCCCAACAACCACCGCATGTTTACCTGACAGGTCATTACCTAAATGCTGTTTAGCCAAAATTACGCAGCCTTGAGGTGTACAAGGAACTAAAGCACCTGCTTCACCATTAAACAAACGACCTGAATTCATAGCATGAAAACCATCAACATCTTTTTCTGGATTAATTGCCGCAATTATCACATTTTCATCAATATGCGAAGGTAAAGGCAATTGCACTAAAATACCATGAACTGAATTATCATTATTTAATAAAGATAATTGTGATAATAACGATGTCTGGCTGGTATTGGCAGGTAAACGAATTTCATTGGAAATCATCCCCACTTCCACAGTTTGCTTCGCTTTATTGCGAACATACACTTGGCTAGCAGGATCATCCCCAACTAGCACTACCGTTAAACTAGGAGTGATCCCTTTAGATTTTTGAAACGCAGACACTTCACTTGTAAGTGCTACACGCAGGTTAGCCGCAGCTTGTTTTCCATCTATAATCATTTTGTTTCTTATGTTATTAAAAGTTTATTGGAGTTAATAAGTTACTTAGAAGTAATGTAGTCGACTGACAAAATGCGATCACCAACCTTATTAAGAATTTCAACTTCGCCGTCGCAAACAGCAATAATAGATTTATCTTCTTTAAACGCTTGAGGAATTACAACTCGACCATCATCATTTTGTTCAAAGGTTTTTACTTTATGATGAAGCTCTAGTCCATCATTTTGATAATAAATAATAGTTACTTTTCGTTGTTGTATCGTCATAATATTTACAGCTTTATTATAATAAGTTTATGAGCTCTGAATATACACGAACAAGTTAAAGAGTAAATGACAGAGGCATTTTTTATAGCATTTTTTTGTAAATATGGTGTTACATAAAAAACTCTGAGCTTTAAAGCTAGGAACTGGTGTTAAATTTAAAACAGCTCATATATACCCATAACACTTAAAATTTTTCTCCACCTATCCAAGTTTCAAACACAGTAAAATCTTCATTTAAAATAACCATATCAGCCTGCATACCTACCTTTAATTCTCCACGAATAATATCATTATTCGCATATAAATACTGAGCAGGATACAAACTTGCCATACGTAATGACTCATCTAGCGGAATATTCAAACCTAGATGCGTATTTTTAACCGCTGTTGCCATATTTAATGACGAACCAGCTAACTCCCCTGTAGTAGATGTTAGTTTGCCATTTTCTACATAAACAGTTCGGTCATACAAAGGAAACTCTTTTATATCAGTTCCAACTGAAGGCATTGCATCAGTCACTAAAAACACCCCTCCTGCAGGTTTGGCTTTTATCGCTAACTGGCAACTTGCATAGTCAACATGATGACCGTCAACAATTAAGCCACAGTGAGTATTGTCATTTAATAGCGCACAACCGACTACCCCTGGCTCTCGCCCTTGCAGTGACGACATTGCATTAAATAAATGCGTAAAACCTGTTGCACCAGCATCTACCGCTTTTTGCGCAGTAGCATAATCAGCATTAGTATGACCTAAACAAACCTTAATTCCTAGTTCGATCATACGAGTTATATCTTCTGTAGATACAGTCTCTGGTGCTAAAGTCACCATCACTTGCCCTATGTCTTTACGCGAAAAAACTTGCCATTCAGCATCAGATATTGGACGAATAAGCTCAGCACAATGGGTACCTTTTTTTGCTAATGATAAATGTGGTCCTTCAAAATGAATACCTACTATGCCAGGTGTTTTTTTGGAAATAGCCTCTGCCATAGCATCTGCAGCTTGAGTCATTACTTCTATTTTGTCGGTAATCAAGGTTGGCATCATTGCGGTAGTACCAAACTTTGCATGAGCGGCCATAATAATTTTGAGCTTATCTACCGAGGGAGAGTCGTTAAATAAAGCCCCACCACCACCATTAACCTGTAAATCAATGTAACCTGGCACAACCAAACCTACTGCTTTAATATCAACATCGTTGATATTTTGATCTATCGCGCGAATAACACCATCAATAATGGTTAATACTTGATCGTCAATAAAATTTTGACCATCAAATAAACGTTTTGCGTGAAAGCGAAGTTGTGTCATATAACATTAACCCTAATATATTTTCTATAGCTACTACTGGCTAGCTATGCTACTTACTGTCTACTAAATCTTGCTGCTTTGCCAGTTCTTGACGAGCAAAAAAAACTGAGCCAACTTCAGGAGCACTTAAAGGCTCGGACAATTGTACCTGCACCAATTCATCAAGCTTAGGTTGCAAACGAGGTGTTAACCCACCAAGCATTGACAATCGTGATGGTTTACTCATAAGTAAAGATCGAGCAACATTATTAATGTATTCAACTCCTTCTTCTACAATAGCCAATGCAACTTTATCGCCCTGCTCTGCCGCATCAAAAACTAAATTTGCTAATTGAGCATAAAAAGTGGCTTTTTCACCTGCTATTTTTTCAACAATTGAAGTAGCATCAGCACAGGCTAATTTCTTTAATAAAACATTACTCATTAATGTCGGCTCTATCATGCCATCAAGAGAAAGTAGTACCTGCTTAGTCGCTTGTAAGCCAAACCAAGCACCGCTACCTTTATCTCCTTGCGGAAAGCCATGCCCACCAATCATAACTTCTTGTCCATCAATACATGAAAAACCACAAGAGCCAGTGCCTGAAATGATAACTGCACCATTACTACTATGATGTGCTCCCAAACAAGCAACAAGCAGATCGTGCGCTAAAAACATTTGCTTAAAGGGATGTTTCCAGTCTTGCATTTGTTTGAATAATTCAGGTAAATTAACTCCCGCAAGACCTACACCAGCGTAAAGTTCATTTAGCTTAACGTGTTCTAAACCTGCGTTTTTCAATGCTAAGTTAGCTGACTCTGTAATTGAATTAGTTGCCTGTTCAAAGCCATGTAAAGGGTTTCCTGGGCCAGAAATACCTGTTCCTAAAGTCTCATTATTTGCGTTCATAACAATGGCTTTACATTTACTTCCGCCTCCATCTATTCCTAAAAAAAGCTCTTTGTTATTGTCACTACTTGTGAACATTCTAGCCTCGAAATATAAAAGTATTCAATCAAACTTATAATTACTTTCATCTTACCTATAAATGGCAGCGCTTGCATACTAACAATAACCTTCGCATCAAATTTTTAACCTATTTTGTATAAGCTCTTGGCATATTTGTCTTTTTTGTATAACGATCACGTAAGGCATCTTGGCGAGATTGTGTAGAAACTTGTTTACCGTTGATCCACATTAAATCTACCTTGGTGCTTAATTCAAATGGGTCAGCACTCCATAACACTAAATCAGCATTTTTTCCTACAACAATACGACCAGAGTTAAGTTTAAAAACATCAGCTACATTCGCCGTAAGCGCTGAAAAGGCATCAGTTCTAGGCAAACCATTAGCAATAGCAATACCAGCATCAAAACGTAATTGATTTAAATTATGAGCATCACCTCTAGGCGCTAAAATAACGTTAACACCCGCTTTTGCTAATATTGCTATATTAGTTAGTGATACATTTAAGGAATCAAAACTGCTTGGTAAGTTTTCAATTGAGCTTAAAATAACAGGCACTTTAGCTGCTGCTATTTCATCGACAATAAGTACAGCATCACTAGCACTAACTAACACTAAATCAAGTCCGTATTTTTTCTTTAGCGATAATAAAGCAAGTAAATCAGTAGCTCTATCTGCATAGGCTAGTAATGGTTTATCGCCTGCTAACAACGTGTTAATGACTAGTTCATCACGCTTTGGCTCTTTCACTTCTTCCTGCTTTTTACTTTTGTCATTTTCTTTTTTGCCTGCTTTCTTCATCAGCGTTTTTTTAGCATCTGAAAATTTATAATCTAATTCCTGTAATTTGCGTGCCCTAGACCCTTTACTTTCTGCGCCTAAATAAACTAATACCGCATTTTGCTTTTCAATAATACTAGTGAACTCGCCTGATAGATCAACAGCAAATGTTTGGCCTGCAAATAAATCTTCACCGCCATGAGGTGCAACAATATTACTCGTAATTCCACCTTTGCGCGTATAAGCAATTAACGTTGATTTAGGGTTAAAGGCTAAACTAGCATCAAACGTAATACCTACTTTTTTATCTGCACCATCGCGCGTTTGTGAAACCGCACCAACCTCAACTAAACCCAAAGAATTCATTGTTCCAATAAAACCGGGGGTTAATATTCGTCCTTTAGCATCAATTATTTCATCGGCTATAATATCTTGTGGCGTATTCTGCTTTGAGTAAACCTCAGTAATTTTTCCTTGGTTAATAATAACCGTTGCTTGCTCTAGTACACCTTGACTAGCAACGGTATAAACCGTTGCATTAGTAATAGCGATACTTTGTGCTTGTACCACATTAGTCACTATAGCCAAAGCAACAACCGATAGTTTAACTAAAGAGTTTAAGGTGATAATTCTTTTACTTAATTGTATGTTTTTCATTGGTTATCTCCTACTCTTGCCCTAACATAAAATCACTTTTCGCCTGATATTTTTCATCAAAACGATCATAAATTTTCGCACCATCAACAAATACTTGTTCAGCTTGTGCATACACACTAAAAGGGTTGGAATTCCATAACACCACATCTGCTTTTTTACCAACGGTTAAACTGCCCGTTTTATCATCAATTCCTAATGATTTAGCTGCATTAGCGGTAATCCATTTAATGGCATCTTCTTCTTTTAAATTAAAGCCATTATCGTTAGCACGATATAGCACTTTAGCCGCTTCTTGATTTAATCGTTGAATAGTAATGTCTGAGTCTGAGTGAACGATAGCGCATGAGTTTTTCACTGCATCAACTATTGCTACATTTTCTTCTACCATGTCGTAAGCTTCCATTTTAAAGCCCCACCAATCTGGCCACATGGCAACACAATTTGCATTCTTAGCCAATTTATCAGCAATTTTATAAGCCTCTATGCCATGATGAAAAGTGCCTGAGTGATAGTTAAACTCCTTACCAATATCTATCATCACCGCCATTTCTTCCGCTTTGTAGCAATGGTTATGAATTAAAATTTCACCGTCAAGTACACCCATTAAAGTATCTAATTCTAAATCTCTTACAGGTGCTTCAGGATTTTTACCTGCTG
>JADGDH010000154.1 GCA_016745015.1 Colwellia sp. | reverse complement strand
AATTAAGTGCATATCTTCAACACTATCAATATACGAGTTTTAGGATGCCTAAGCAATTTACGCTTGAGGCACTTAGCAAGATAATTATTTTTTTCATGTTATGCACAATATATAAGTCAATATTTTTTGCTACGAAAAAAGGGATGAAATCACCCCTTTTTATATACTATTCACTGTTTACTGATTGAAACAGACAAGCACGCTATTGTACTAAATACGCCAAACGTTACTAACGCTTTCGAGATCTTGATGGACGAGGTTTTGGTGCACTTGGCCTATCTCTTCTTGGTGGTTTTACCACTACAACATTAGTATGGCGATATCCCCCATGACCATAATACATCGGGTAGCCAGGACCCATGCCAACACCATAACTAACAGAGCCGCTCACACTAGTATTTTCGCAACCACTCATTGTTATACAAAAAAACAAAACAACTGATGAAGTCAAAATAAGTTTAATTAATTTCATTATTCGCTCTCCTGCTCAGCTAAGCCTAATAAAGCGCCATTGGGATCAGAAATAATAGCTAACTGGTTGTTTTTATTTGGTTGATAAATGATTTCAGCACCATTCTTTTCAGCTTTTTCTAATATTGACATTAAGTTATCTACTTCAATAAAGTTAACCCAGCGATCTCTCTGCTCAAATGATTCAGGTAAGTTAACAATACTTGCCCTAACCTCATCTTGCTGAGATAAATAATAATTCTGCTTGCTTTCCCCTGCACCTTCTACGCTGTAACCAAAACTGTGCTGATAGAATGTTGACGCCTTGCTGGTATCGACACTAAAAAGCTGCGCCCAATTCCATTTATTACTAATTTTTTTATGGTTATCATTCTTTGGATCTAGTTCAAGCAAGGCAACAACGCCCCCTTGCGGATCGGCAATTACCGCTCTTTTTCCATAATACTTAAAATCATGAGGCTTAAGTATTATGGTTGCTTTCTTATCTGCTGCTTTTGTCACAGCAGTTTGCACACTTTTGGTGGTAAAGCTTCCAATCCAAAGTGCGGTTTCAGTTTTATTTCTTTGAGCAGATCTAGATATAACACCTGCTATAGGCTGATCACCATCATAGAATATATGATATCGAGCATTTTTTTCACCAAACTTCTTTGTAGTCCAACCAAAAACTTTATTATAAAAATCTATTGAAGAATTTACATCACTACTATACAAATCACCCCAAATTAGTTTTCCCTGCTGCTCTTGTTCAATCACTTGCTCTACAGTCGCATTACTTTGATCTGCAAAGGTTAGCTGGCTAGACAGCAACAACGGAAAAAATAAGGATATATAATATTTACTTTTTATTTTCATTCTACAACTTCCTTTATTAAAATTTTTATCTTTAATTTAAAATGATTTTGACCATCCTTACATACCATTTAAAAATTTGATAGTTGAAAAAACAACTACTTTGTCCACAATAATTTAATATGTTGATAATTAAAGAACTAATGACTAGTCATTTAAGTACACTGCGTTTTAGTAGGTTTCTCCTTTAGTTCTTGGCTTGTACCATTGCCATCAGTAGCACATACGTATTCTTCGCTATTTTTCAAGATACTAACCGATCGGCATCATGGTATTACGTAAAAGTTAAGTAATCAAAAATGAAAGTCACCAAAAGCATAAATTTTTTTGATTGTTAAAAGGAATGAATACGGTTAGAGTGTTTTCATTGTAATATTTTAATAAAAACGGGTTTTTTCTGCAGGCTCGTTGGTAATCAAGGAATAGAAATGATCGTCATTTTTGGCACCAAAGATCGCCAGACAAGCGGGCTGAGCCTCCAGTCGCTTCACGATTTAAGTATAGCTGAACAGATATGTTTATAGGAAATAGTACAAAGGTAATTACCCCTTGTGTAGGTCAATGCGACCTCGATGAAAATAATATTTGCATGGGGTGTTATAGGTCTTCGCCTGAAATTGCTGATTGGATGAACAAATCTGAAGACGAAAAAATAGATATCGTAATTAGATGCAAAAAAGATATTGCTCTACATTCAAAAAATAGTTAAAGACACTATTAATACTTATAAATTAAGCTATAAGTACATCAATGCTCACCCACAAAGATTAAAATTACGCTAAACATCAATAGATTATACTCACTCCCTTTGCAGGATAAAAATACAAAGTGAATTTGTTTTCTACCGTTTGAAAGTCTTTAAATCTTGAGAAATAAAAAAGTTGAATAATTAGACAGCACTTTCTAAATTCATTCTTTATTATGCACACATACCCTAAATAGGAGATTAAAAAATGTCTAAAATCGAAATGGTAACAACAAAAGTAAATCAAGCTGAAGAGTTAGCCCGTAAAATTTGGTTAGCAGGTATAGGCGCATACGGAAAAGGTTTTGATGAAGTACAAGGCCAGTATGAAAAGCTAAATACTGAATCAACTAAATTATTTAATGAATTAGTTAATAAAGGTGAAATGCTTGAAGGCGAAGCTAAAGAAAAATTACAATCAGAAACAAAAAGCATTAAAGGTAATGTTGATACACGTGTTGCTGATGTAAGAAGTAAATTAGGTCTTGATAAAAACGATTCGGATGAAAAAATTGAAGCATTATCTGCAAAGATAGACGCTTTGACTGAAGCCGTTGCAAAGATGGCCAAGTAATTACAAATAAGAACCAATGTAGTAAAATATTGGTTCTTTTTCATGGGAGTACCCAAACATGAAAAAGTTAGACGAACTAGAAAAAGTTAGCAGACAAGCTTGGTTAGCAACCATTGGTACTTATGCCAAAGGTTGGGAGATATTATCTGGTAAAGTGAATGAAACTTTCGAAGATACCAATCAACTTATCAATGAGCTTGTTGAAAACGGTGAAAAAATAGAAACAGACTTAAAAACTAAAATCAAAAGCAATACACAGCTAGACGATAAAATTTTAGCTTTAAAAGTAAAACTAGGTGTAGACGATAGTTTTGATGAAAAGGTGGCTCTATTAAACAAAAAAGTAGACCAATTAGCCATTGTGATAGAAAAAATTGCTGAAGCTAAAGCAGCTAAAAAAGAAAGCCCTACACCACCTAAAAAGGTAGCTACGGCTAAAAAATCGCCAGTAAAAAGCACCCCTGCAAAGGCAGTGAGTGCTACAACTAAAGCGGCTCCTGCAGCAAAACCAACGCGCGCACGTCGTACTACTGCAAAAACAAAAGCAGCTGAAGTTAAGTAGCTTATTTCATCAAAATGCACTTATTGTTTAATAAGTGCATTTTATCATGCTCAACCTTTTGTATTCTTGATAATTTTTAACATACCCCATTGCCAGTTTTATGTCATTCAACGTAAGCTTAGCCGTATTACCTCCTAGTATTTTTCATATACTACACAACACCTTAAAAAAATAAAAATACAAAATAGAACTTTTAGATTGACTGTTTTCAATCAAATGGTTAGCTTGGTGTATAGTTAATAAACTGATGTAATTGAAAAGAGAAGCATGGACTGGATTATTGAATATAAACTGCTGTTATTAATTCCTTTAATTAGTGCTGTTGTTGGTTGGGTAACTAATTACTTAGCTGTAAAAATGATGTTCTACCCGATCAATTTTATCGGTTTAAAAGCACCTTATTTAGGCTGGCAGGGTCTTATCCCTCAGAAGGCTAGAGAAATGGCAGAAATATCTGTCGACTTAGTCTTAGGTAGATTGCTCAGCGTACAAGAATTAGCTTCTCGACTAGAGTCAAAAAAAATAACCGAGGCAATAGAAAGAAGACTTTATCAAGTATTAAAAAAAATTATCAACGATATAATGCGCGAGTCTGCACCTAATGTTTGGGCGGCTTTGCCGGCGCAAGGTAAGGCGTTGGTTTATGCTAGAGTAAAAGCAGACATTCCTAATGTTATAGAAAATATGGTTCACGATTTTCAACACAATGTTGGTGAAATTCTTAATATCAAAGAACTCGTTGTTGAATATCTCTCAGCTCACCCTACATTAATTAATGAAATATTTCTCACCGCTGGTAACAAAGAATTTCCTTTCATTATCCGATCTGGTTTCTATTTTGGCTTTTTACTTGGTTTACCGACTATGGTGCTTTGGTACTTTTTTCAAGACTGGTGGATACTTCCTGTTGGCGGCCTTTTAGTTGGTTATTTGACCAATTGGATCGCCTTAAAAATTATTTTTGAACCTAAAAATCCAATAAAAATTGGCCCTTTCTTAATTCAAGGAATGTTTTTAAAACGTCAACACGAGGTTGCTGAAGTATATTCCAACTTAATTGAAAAAAAGCTAATGAATTCTGAAAATATCATTAAAGCTGTACTGCATGGTTCAGGCTCAGAACAGCTTATTGAGCTTATAGAACTACATGTAAATGATGCTATTGAACGATACGTATCCATAGCGCAACCTTATTTTGGACTAAGTATTGGTTCAAAAAACTTTTTTAAAATGCAAGAATTGGCTTCTAAACGCATTTATGAAAGTTCGGAGAAATACCTACTGTATATGCATGAATATGCAGATGGTGCACTAAATATTGGTGAAGACTTAAGAGCAAAAATGCAAGCATTAACGCCGGAAGAGTTTGAAGGGGTTTTGCGCCCCGCCTATCAACAAGATGAATGGAAGCTCATTGTTATTGGTGCTCTGTTAGGGGGGATTGCTGGCATATTACAAGTTGTTTATCTTTTTATGCCTATTTAATAACAGAAATATATAATTTGCTTTGAAGAGAGTACGGTAACAATTTAGATAATGTCTTAGATTAATAAAAAATTAGGGTTTTTAATTATGAAAACAGCCGAAAAGATACTACTCACAAGCCTTGAAATGTTTAACGAACATGGCGAAGCAAATATAACCTGTGTCGATATTGCGATAGAATTAGATATCAGCCCAGGCAATCTTTATTACCATTTTAAAGGCAAAGAAGCCATCATCACTGCGCTGTTTGACATGTATGTGAAACGCTCCAGTAAAATACTCGTATCACCAGACAGTGAAAGTCTATCTCTATCAGAATTTTTTCATTACTTATTTCGTTTATTAGAAAGTACACATTTATTTCAGTTTATTTATAGAAACCCCAATGATTTAATGCAAAAGTACCCTACTATCGAACGAAACTTTAAACGTTTAATTAACAGTAAAGAAGAAGCTTTTCTCGCCATATTACATCACTTTAAATCCATTGATGCGATAGCCGCTAATGAAAGTCAAATAGACGCATTAGCCCAATTAATTAGTTTAATGTTTACCCAGTATCAAAATTATTTTTTATTAACGGGTGCAGACATTGAGCAAGATGATGTTAGTTTCCACTGCTTAAGGTTATTATTTAATGTGCTTACGCCATTTCTGTCAATTCCTAACAATGAAAAATCAGCCATTTGGTTGGCAATAACAGAACAAAATATATAATAATAAATAAGTTAAGCAAAACCTTAAGGATGTTTTTATGTCAAAACGATTGTCTCTTTTAGACCGAGCATTATGGCTTACAGAAAATAAGCACAGCCCTAAGCATATCGCAGGTATTCATTTAATGAC
>JADGDH010000153.1:3876-5561 GCA_016745015.1 Colwellia sp. | reverse complement strand
CATCAACCTTGCCATCGTTAATTTGGACACCTCAAGCGTTACAAGATATACAACATCTTTATCAATTTTTAGCAACAAAAAATCGTGATGCAGCTAAACGTGCAGTAAGTGTTATTCGTGAAAGTGTAAATATTCTAGCTAAACAACCTGAAGTAGGCCGCCCAGTACCCGAAATGGCGGTAGAATTTAGAGAGTGGCCTATTAACTTTGGCGATAGCGGTTATGTGGTTTTGTATCGCTACATAAACGTAAACATCAATAACAGCAACAGTACAAGCAATGATAAGCGCAACGAACCACAAGCGGTAATTTTATCTGTTAAACACCAAAAAGAGATTGCCTACAATCATAACTAAAGTAGGTCGGGCTTTAACGGTATATGGATATGAAGCCTTGGCGCGAGGTTGTTGATTATTCTGTTGTTCATCTACCTGCAATTAAAGTATAAGTATTCCTTGATATTGGTTGTGCTAAATAAGATTGCTGAATAATATCGGCAATCGCAGTATAATTGCGGCACTATTATCGAAGGTATCAATCAAAGATATCGTTCAAAGGTTTTTAAAATCCAGTATGGCAGAGCAACAAAATCATCCCGAACTAACTGTTAAACAGATCCCTTTCATGGAAGAAAGTAATCCCAGTTCAATTTCGCCTAAAATAGTGCTTGCTACACTTAACGCAAGATTTTTTCATACCAGCTTTGGTTTACGTTATCTTTACGCTAACTTAAAAGAATTGCAGCGTTGTTGTGAAATTAAAGAGTTTATTATTCAAACTCGCGCCATTGATATTGTTGAACAAATATTAGCATCAAAACCAACTATTGTTGGTTTTGGTGTCTATATCTGGAACATAATTGAAACCACTAATGTTGTTAACCTATTAAAAGTGATAGCACCCGAAATCAAGGTTGTTTTAGGTGGCCCTGAAGTGAGTTATGAAACTGAACAGCAAGCTATTGTTGGCTGTGCTGATTATGTATTGACAGGCGCGGCAGATTTAAGTTTTTATCAACTGTGTAAAGATATTATCAATGAAACGCCACCCGATAAAAAAATTCTAAACTCGAAGCCCGTAGCGTTAGAAGAAATCGCATTACCTTATGAATATTATACAGATGAAGATTTAACACACCGTTTGCTCTATGTTGAAGCATCACGTGGTTGCCCATTTAAATGTGAATTTTGTTTGTCTTCCTTAGATAAATCATCTATGCCATTTGAGTTAACAGCCTTTCTTGAACAAATGGAAATTCTTCATCAACGCGGTGCGAGAAATTTTAAATTTATCGATAGAACATTTAATTTAAACATTAGCACCACCATGCAAATTATGCAGTTTTTCTTAGACAGAATGAGCGACGATCTCTATCTTCATTTTGAAGTGGTACCCGATCATCTACCTAGAAAGTTAAAAGAGCTGTTAACCCAGTTTCCTAAAGGAAGTTTACAATTTGAAATAGGCATACAAACCTTTAACACAGAAGTACAAGCTAATATTAGTCGTAAGCAAAATAACGCTAAGTCAAAAAATAATTTAATATGGTTAAAAGATAATACCAGCGCACATATTCATGCTGATCTTATTTTTGGTTTACCCGGCGAAACCTTCGACACGTTTAAAGATAGCTTCAACCAACTTTACCATTGTCGGCCTCATGAAATTCAAATGGGTATTTTAAA
>JADGDH010000153.1:0-3776 GCA_016745015.1 Colwellia sp. | reverse complement strand
CGTCAACAACGACACATGAGCTAACAACAGCAAATAATTTTATTCAAACATTTCTGGTTGTTCAGCACTAATTACATTTAGCAGAGGTTGAAAGCTAAAATATCCTGCAAATTCACTACCTAGTATGTCGTGAGCTGATTGTGCTGCTGCTGGGCTGATAAGTTTTGGCGAGCCTGCAGACTGTGCTAGTAGTTGTGTTTGGCAGCTGCGCTCCATAGTAATAAACCACCATGCGGCTGCTTCCACTGTTTTTGCTACGGTTAATAAACCATGATTTTGTAATATTGCTGCTTTATTATTACCAAGAGATTCAGCGATACGCTTTCCTTCGCTTGTGTCGAGTACCACACCAGTAAAATCGTCAAATAACACATGATCTTGATAAAAAGCACAAGCGTCTTGAGTAATTGGGTCAAGAGTTTTTCCCAGTGTTGACCAAGTTTTCCCATATAAGGAATGAGCATGAGCTGCTGCATTGACTTCTGGATGAGCACTGTGAATTTGGGAATGAATAGCAAAAGCGGCACCATTTAAAAGTCCTTCCCCTTGCACAACTTCTCCTTGATGATTAACTAATAACAGTTGAGAAATTTTTATTTGTTTAAATGATACTCCCATGGGATTTACCCAAAAGTGATCTAATTGCTCAGGATCTCGAACAGTTATGTGCCCAGCTAGCCCTTCATCAAAACCAAATTTACCAAATAATCTAAAAGCCGCAACTAGCATACGTTTTCGATGTAGGCGTACTTCTTTAACAGTATTACCTTCGTTAATGCTTGGCATATTACCTTTGTCATTCATTACAACGCTATTTATGGTACGGGTCATTTTAGTTTCTCTATTAGCAAAAAGGTTAAGTTGCTACCTACAGTAACACTCTATTTTGTTATGTTACCTGATTTTAACTTAATTTTACTAACTTCATAGGGCAGAAATACGCTAAAATAGTCAGTTACTATATTAGTTTTGAACCCTTTAACTTAATGAGCATTACCACTATTAAAGCCACAACCAAAGTCATAACCAAAGCCACATCGTCTGTTAGCTTCACAGAACTCGGCCTTATTCCTCCTTTGTTAGCTCGATTAGCTGAGCTGGAATATCAGCTACCAACGCCTATTCAAGCGCAAGCTATTCCAAGTGTATTAGCAGGGCGTGATTTAATTGCAGGGGCAAATACTGGCTCGGGTAAAACAGCAACTTTTGCACTGCCACTATTGCAGCAATTATTCCAGGAGCAGGGCGCTAAAAAATCATTGAGCAGTAAAAATAGTAAAGGTAACTATGTTACTGAATTGATATTGGTGCCTACCCGTGAACTAGCAAAACAAATTGCTGACAGCATTAAGTCTTATGCGGCGCATTTTAATGGTGAAATTAAAACAGTTGCTGTTTTTGGTGGTGTATCTGCGAATACTCAAATGCTTGCCTTACGTGGTGGCACCGATATTTTGGTTGCAACGCCTGGTAGATTACTCGATTTAATTTCAAGTAACGCGATTAAGCTCGATAAGGTTAAAACCCTAGTGCTTGATGAAGCTGATAGAATGTTAAGTTTAGGTTTTACTGACGAACTATCTGCGTTGTTAGCGCTTATGCCTAATAAATCTGTACCAAAGAGAAGACAAACGTTATTATTTTCAGCAACCTTTCCTGAACAAGTTCAAGCGTTAACCCAAGAGTTACTTAACAACCCAATTGAAATACAAGTACAAAGTAGCGACGCTAGCACCTTAGTACAACGTGTTTTTACTGTTAATAAAGGGGAAAAAACAGCCGTATTAGCGCATTTGATTAAGCAACATCAATGGCGACAAGTGCTTATTTTCGTCAATGCTAAAAATCACTGTGAGCACTTAGCTGAAAAGCTTTCTAAGCGTGGTATTACCGCAGAAGTTTTTCATGGTGATAAAGGGCAAAGCGAACGTAGTCGTGTGCTTGAAGGGTTTAAAGCAGGCGATATTGAAGTGTTAATTGCAACGGATATTGCTGCCCGTGGTTTAGATATTGAAAAATTGCCTGTGGTAATCAATTTTAACTTACCAAGAAGTCCATCAGACTACATGCACCGTATTGGTCGTAGTGGGCGTGCTGGTGAAGTGGGCTTAGCATTATCGCTTATTGATCATGAAGATTATCATCATTTCAAAGTGATCGAAAAAAAGAACAAGATCAGGCTTGAACGAGAGCAAGTATTGGGCTTTGAAGCCGATGAAGTTAGCAGTGATTCAATTTTAGCCGTAGGTAAACCAGTGGCAAAGCCTGAGGGCAGTGGTAAGAAAAAACGTAAAAAGAAAGCGTCAGTAAATGCAGATATCTGGTTGAGAAGCTCTAAATCAGAATAAGGGATTATTTACACGATGAACTATTAGCGATGAACTGTTAGCACTAGTCTATGATATTTATAACTTCTATATTTTCAATGTCTAACATTTTCCATTGAATGTTTAGATTATATAAATTCATACCATAAATTTTTTCATCAATTTTATTTTGTTTGTAAGCAGGGCGTGGATCTTGGGCTAGAACTTGTTCTATTAACAGGGCTAACTCAGGAAATTCACTTTCCAACTTTGTTAAATTTTGCTGTGCTTGTTCAGAAAACTTCACTGTTAGGTTTGGTTTAGGCTGAGTTTGAGCAAAACCAGCACAGGCATTAGGGAGAGAATCTGAATATGGGACATAGGGCTTTATATCTACAATGGGGGTTTCATCTAATAAGTCCATGCCTGAAATATGCAAAATAACATCTTGCTCACAAATTTCTATTTCATCTAGCTTCACCACAGACATGCCAATTGGGTTGGGTCTAAAGGTTGATCTTGTCGCTAGCACGCCTATTTTTTTGTTACCCCCTAAGCGTGGTGGTCTAACTAATGGCTTCCAACCTTGATTTTGTGTGCCATGAAACACAAATAAAAGCCATATATGACTAAACTGCTGTAGCTCACGCACAGAATCAATATTACTCACCGCACCTAAAAGTCTTACTGTGCCTTTGGCTGTGCTAACTAAGCCAGGTTGACGAGGAATAGCAAACTTCTCTTTATATGGTGAACTTACAATGCCTATTGGGTTTAATGTGATGCTATTTGATTTGTTGTTTGATTCTTTAACCATCTTTTTTCGGCTTAGTTTCAACAGCGTATGCTTTGGCATAGCAAATAATAACGGCATAACATTGTTGTGCATCATTACTACTATTTAGCTGTGCTAACTGTTTTTGAGTCAACAATGCACACCCTGTGAAGACTATGCCATTGGCTTGATTATCAAAGGCTTGTTGTCTTGCTTGTGTTCTTGCATTAATTTTATCAGGTACGGCATGATGCGCTTTAACCTGACAATCTTGACCTTCAACCGCACCAATAAATTGATAATGAGCATTAATGTCATTTTCACTTTGGTAAATTTCAACATTTGCTGCTGAAAAATAATGGCTAAAATTCTCCTTATCTATATTGGTTGATACATTATTTACACTACAACTTGTTAGTAAAGTAATGGTCATTAAAAATAGTAAAGAGGTATACAATATTTTTTTTATCATCTCGCAGATTCAATTTTTTAATTAACGATACTATTACTCTAAATAAAAAGAGTATTATAAATAAAAAGAGAAATAAACGGTATCGCGTTACTGTTTATTTTGTTTTTTTAAATAAATTAACAAACACTTTAAAATACAATTGCAACCATAAAGTTATAGTAATTATGAGCTTATACGCTCAAGAACGTAATTACTTAACTCGCATACCTGCTTTAGCGCCATC
>JADGDH010000030.1:9330-29155 GCA_016745015.1 Colwellia sp. | reverse complement strand
AGAAAAATACCAAGCATCATTTAATTGCAGCAACGCAGAAAATGCTATTAAACTAGTTGTTTATTCACTCAAATACTTAATGAAAATTTAGGATCTATAATCTCTAAAAATAAAAATTATCAGTATTATTGATTTCTTAATATTTTTGTCAATTAAAAGCCCAATTCTCGACCAGCAAGATCCCGCATAATCTCTTCTGAGCCACCACCAATGGCCAGTACTCGAACTTCACGATAAGCGCGTTCAGTAACACTGCCCTGAATGAAACCAGCACCACCTAATATCTGCAAACATTCACGGCAAATATTTTCAGCCGTTAGCGTTGCTTGCACTTTTAGTAAGGCGATATCAGCAGTTTTAGCCGTGCCTGCATCCACTTGTTGTACACAGCAATCCATATAGGCATAAGACGCATTAAGCTGGCGGATCATATCGGCAAACTTATGGCGGATCACTTGGTGACTAGCCAGTTTTTTACCGAAGGTTTCACGATTAAGTGCCCACTCTGCAGCTTCTTCAATACTTGCTCGTGACATAGAAAGTGCCATCGCAGTGAGTGCAATTCGTTCTTGATTAAAGTTGGTCATAATTGCTATAAAGCCGCGATTTTCTTGGCCGATGATATTTTCTTTAGGTACTTTTACATTATCAAAATAAATAGAGGCAGTTTGCGAAGCATGCCAACCTTGTTTCATGCCTATTGAAGTTGAAGAAACTCCTTCTAGATCAGCAGGGATTAATAATACCGATACTCCGCCCATGCCGTCACCACCTGTACGAACAGCAGTAACATACCAGTTAGCACGTAAACCACCCGTAATAAAAGTTTTACTACCGTTAACTACGTAGTGATCGCCCGCATCTTTAGCCGTTGTTTTAAGGTTAGCTACATCAGAGCCACCTGAAGGTTCGGTAACACCTAAAGCAATAAATTTTTTACCTGCTAATACTGGCGTTGCCACTTCTTGTTTCATTTTTTCTGAGCCAAAGTTTACCACTAAAGGCAATGCAATATTATGTACGCCCAAAGCGGCTGCAATACCTGTTGACGCACGAGATAACTCTTCGGTAAGAATTACTTTATGAAAAGTATCAATGCCTTCTGACATACCGCCAAATTCTTCAGGGTAACAAACACCAAGTAAACCTATGTCGGCAGCTTTTTTAAATAAAGCTTCAGGAATATCACCTTTTGCTTCCCATGTTTGTAAGTTAGGCATAATTTCACGATCAACAAATTTACGCATTTGTTGTTGCCACTCATGGTGACTTTCGTTCATAAACGTTGTTGGATAGCGCAATGAATCATAAGTTACTGGCATAATTATTTTTCCTTATTACTTTGTATTATTGCTTAAGGTGACTTCTTATTATTGCTGCTTAAGATGTGAACGATGAAAACCATCATAAGCTTCGTTATGATTTTCTTCTAAACGAGGCAACGGTAGGTATAAGTGTGATGAGCCAAACTGACCTCCTCCATCAATGCGCAACGTTTCACCATTAGTATAAGCAGAGGCTGGGCTTAATAGAAAAACAATGCCTGCACTGATCTCAGCCTCAGTACATAAACGGCGCACAGGAATCATTTCACCCTTTGTTAATAAGTGTGCCTTTATCTGCGGTTCGTAATTGTCTAAACCACTTGAAGCAACAATACCTGGCGCTACCGAATTAACTCTCACACCAAAGCGCCCCCATTCCCAAGCTGCTGTTTTAGTAAAGTTTTCCATACCTGCGCGAGCCGCACCTGTATGTGCCATATTTGGAAAACCATTAGCACAGTCGGCAGTGATATTAACAATGTTGCCGCCCTTTTCTTTCATAATAACGTTGTACACTTCTTTTGCCATCAAGAAACCGCCAACAAGGTTGTTTTCAACAACAGTTAGGAAGCCATTTCTACTGATCTTTTCAATTGCTGATGGAAACTGACCACCAGCATTATTCACTAGGCCATCGATACGACCATGACGTTTCATAACCTCAGCGATGGTTGTTTTAACACCTTCTTCATCACGAATATCTAGTGTTAAGTAGTCTACCTTGCCACCATCTTCGATAATTTCAGCTGCAACTTTTTCTAATTTTTCTAAGGTACGACCCATAAGCACGACAGTTGCCCCTAAATAAGCTAACTCATGAGCAGTACAACGACCGATACCACTGCCACCGCCTGTGATAATGATGACTTGGTCTTTAAATAAACCGGGGGCAAAAACTGAACGATATGACATATAAATTTTTCCTTTCTTATTCTTTTGTGAAAATAAATAATTAGTTAAATTGCTATTACCCACAGCATAACGGGAATAACTAATATTAAAATTGACAAAAAACAGCAAGCTATAGACAATAAAGCGATTAAAAACATAATAGAGCTACAGATATGAGCAAAACAGTCCATATTGATCTGATCAAATCCCTCTGCTCTGGTGCGGAGAGTAAAGGACTCTCTACTAACGAGCTATTTCAGCAGTTAGGTGTTTCTACAGAATTACTCAATCAACCAAAAGCTAGGTTCCCTGCGATGAAAATGGCTGAGCTAACCAGCTTGATTAAGCAAAAGCTACAAGATGAGTCACTTGGCTTTCTCAAACATGGCTTAAAACCTGGCAGTCATGAGTATTCTTGTCGCTGCAGCATTAATAGCCGTAATGTGCGCGAAGCCTATCAGCACACCTTTAAACTATTTGATATAGCTACGGATGATATTAAATTTTTTATTTTAGAAAGCGGTGACAGCGCTGAGTTTCAGATTCATTACTCAAGCCCTGAAAATCTCGATGGTATTATTTTTGTTAGCTTGACAGTATTGGCTATTTACCGTTGGATTAACTGGTTATCAGGTGAAAAAATCTTACTACGCAAAATCAACTGGGCCTTTCCTCAACCTAGCTACTATGATGAATATCACGCTATGTTTGGCTGTGAACATATTTTTGATCAACAAATTACCAGCATGGTTTTTGATCGATGCGCACTGGATCTCCCTGTAATACAAATGCCAAATAACCTGGAACAGCTAATCCCTAAGTTTCCCGAAGATATGATTAGCCGTTTAAAATTAAACAATCGAATTAGCTCACAAGTACAACGCATGTTACAAACTGGCCAAGAAATAGACAGCTTAAAGCTCACAGAAGTTGCCAACCGACTGCACACCACTGTTGGCACCTTGCGCCGTCGTTTAAAAGAGGAAGGCAATTCATTTGTCGAAATTAAAGAAGATGTGCGCCGCAACAGTGCTAGCTTTTGGCTGACCAACACCGACACAGCTATTAATAGTATTGCTCTGCGTTTAGGATTCTCCGAGCCCAGCGCTTTTAATCGCGCCTTTAAAAAATGGACTGGAAAAACCCCAGGAGAATATAGAAAATATCATTGTATTATGAATGATTAATTGATTAATATTGGTATTAATCGGCTTCCAATAATGAACGCGCGATAATCAGTTTCATAATTTCGCTAGTACCACCATAAATGCATTGCACGCGAGAATCAGCAAAAGCTCTGGCTACTGGGTATTCCCACATATAACCATAACCACCGTGAAGTTGAAGACAACGATTTATTGTTTTGAATTGTAATTCACTTGCTAAGAGTTTAGCTTTAGATGCCGTAACCGCATCAAGTTTACCTTCAACATGAAGTTCTAAACAACGGTCAACAAAAACACGCATACAAGTCATTTCGGCATCCATCTCTGCTAATTCAAATTGAGAATTTTGAAAGAAAGCGATTGGTTTACCAAATGCCTTGCGTTCTTTAACATATTCAACTGTTTGATCTAAAATTGATTGAGCATGTGCAACGGCAACAATAGCTATATTCAAACGTTCTTGGGGTAGCTCCATCATCAAATACTTAAAACCCATGCCTTCTTTACCTAACATATTTTCTTTAGGTACGCGCACATCTTGAAAAAACAGCTCTGAAGTATCTTGAGCTTTCATGCCTATTTTTTCTAGGTTACTACCTTTTTCAAAACCTGAAGTGCCTGCTTCAACAAGAAATAAGCTTACTCCTTTTGCGCCAGCCGTAGGGTCAGTTTTACAAACAACAATAACAAGATCAGCATGTTGACCATTCGTGATAAAAGTCTTAGAGCCATTAATGATATATTCATCACCATCGCGTATCGCTGTTGTTTTAACTCCTTGTAAATCAGAGCCAGTACCCGGCTCAGTCATAGCAATAGCGGTTACAATATCACCAGAAAGACAGCCTGGCAGGTACTTATGTTTTTGCTCTTCTGTGCCAAGATTAACAATATAAGGAATTGAAATATCTGAATGAAGGCTAAAGCCAATGCCCATTAATCCGAGTCTAGCTACCTCTTCATCAACAATCGCATTATAACGAAAATCAACTGCAACGCCGCCATATTCTTCAGGCACTGTAGGACCTAATAATCCTTGTTTACCCGCTTTTCGCCAAAGCTCGCGGTCTATTTGACCGTCTTTCTCCCACTGCTCATGAAAAGGAACAGCTTCTGCCTCTAAAAATTTTCTTACACTGTTGCGAAACTGTTCATGGTCACTATCAAAAATATTTCTTGAAATCATTTTTATCCCCTTTACTTAATAACATTATTTTTTAATAATTCTTTAACATCTGTTGCCTGATAATTAATATCTTTTAATAGCTTTTTAACAAAAATTCCATCAGGCTCAGTTACACACATAGAAAGTTCATTATTAGTTTTTGAAAATTTAATGGCCGGCGCAATTTGTTTAACAATATCCCCCGCTAATGACTTTACATCAACAAGCATATTTCTGTCCTGCATTAGTTGTGAATTAGCCGCTTCTGACACTGTCAGCACTGGCTCAACACAAGCGTCAAGTAGGTCAAACAAGCTTTGCCAATAACTTAATGGCTGCTCGGCAATCACTTTCGCTATATCTTTTTTAAGTGCCTTTTGATGATTTACATCGGGTGATGCAACCCTAGATAACCATTCACTGTGACCAATGTTTTTGAAAAATGATGCAGCGAATTTTGGCTCTAAACTACCAACTGAAATATAACGGTTATCAGAAGTTTGATAGTAGTCATAAAAGCAACCACCATTAAGTACTGTTTCACCTAACTGTGGATCAATATCAGCACCAACAGCACCAGCACCAAACATACCATTTAGTGCAAAAGCTGCATCAGTCATACTAATATCTATATGTTGCCCTTTTCCTGATATGCCACGTTCAATTACAGCAGCAAGAACGCCCATAACCGCATGATGCGAACCACCTGCAATATCAGCAATTTGTGTTCCGCTTAACACGGGGCCAGTTTGCTGTGTACCACTAAAACTAGCTAAGCCACTTAACGCTAAGTAGTTAATATCATGCCCTGCTCTATTTTTATAACAGCTATCTTGACCATACCCGGTAATGGAACAATATATAAGTTTAGGGTTTATCTGTTTTAATGTTGAGTAATCTAAGCTTAATTTTGCCATAACGCCGGGGCGAAATTGTTCAATAATAACGTCATACTCTGCAATTAACTTCTTAATAATATTAACGGCTTCAACTTGCTTTAAATCTAACCCTATCGCTTTTTTATTACGATTTAAGGTTAAATAAGCATACGAGGCACCTTTATGTTGAGGTTGAAAAGCTTTGACTAAATCATCTCTACCTATCGCTTCTACACGTAGTACTTGTGCGCCCATATCTGCCATCATCATGGTAGCGTACGGACCTGGCAGTAAAGTTGAAAAGTCTAATATTTTTAACTTATTAAGTGGCATACTCATCGTTATCACCCTCCTTAAAAAGATTTACCAGCAGAGAGCATTTCACGTAAAGACGTTGGTACTGAAAAACGCTCTCCATAAAGGGACGTCAGTTCTTCTGCGCGAGTAATAAATTTGGCCAAACCATATTGATTAATAAACTGTAATGTACCACCTGTCCATTGCGGGTAACCAATACCAAAAATGGAACCAATATTGCCATCACCCGTTGAACGAATAACGCCTTCTTCAACACAACGAGCCGTTTCTATTGCCATAATAAATAACAATCTTTCTTTTATATCAATTAATGGAATAGTCTTATTTTCGATATTGCTTTCTGTATTGTATGTGGCTAGTTCTGACCATAAATTCTTTTTAGCATCAGCAGGGTACTCATAAAAACCAGCACCATTAGCTTTACCTAAGCGGCCTTTAGCAATCATGTCACTAACAATGTCATTCGCTGGGTGATCTGGTAACGTTTTACCTTCAAGGGATAAGTCAGCTTTGGCTTGCTTGTCAATTTTGTCCATTAAAGTGAGGCTGACTTCATCAGTAATGGCTAATGGGCCAACTGGAAACCCTGAAAGATAGGCTGCATTTTCAATAGAGGCAGGATGTGCATCTTTAAGTAGTGCAATGCCTTCTTTAACAAAAGTACCAAATACACGTGAGGTATAGAAACCACGACTGTCATTAACTACAATAGGTGTTTTACCTAACTGTAATGTTAAGTCATAACATTGTGCTAAGGCTTTATCTGAGGTTTTTTCGCCTGCAATAATTTCTACCAACTGCATTTTATCTACTGGAGAGAAAAAGTGCATACCAATAAAATTAGCAGGGCGCGCTGATGCTTCAGCTAAGCCAGTAATAGGTAAGGTTGAGGTATTTGAAGCAAAAATAGCATTTTCACTTATCACGGCTTCAGACTCTTTTGTTACAGTTGCTTTTAAATCACGGCTTTCAAATACCGCTTCAATAACAAATTCACAATCGGCTAAGTCAGCAACATCAGCACTTGGTTGAATTAAGGATAAAATGCTTTCAGCTTTTTCTGCTGTCATACGGCCACGAGCAACCTTTTTATCAAGAATTTTTGTGCTATAGGCTTTACCTTTTTCAGCATTTTCTAAACTGGTATCTTTTAAGACAACGGATATTCCTTTAATGGCGGCACTATAAGCGATGCCAGCTCCCATCATGCCTGCACCTAACACGCCAACTTTAGAAAACTTACGTTTATCTATTGCCGCAGGACGGTTACCACCCGCTTTAATTTCGTTAAGGTTATACCAAAAAGTATTAATAATATTTTTAGATACAGAGCCAATAGTTAGCTCGGTAAAGTAACGAGATTCAATACGACAAGCGCTATCAAAATCAACCAAGGCACCTTCTACCATGGTGGCAAAAATTAATTCAGGTGCAGGTAATGTGCCTTTTGTGCCGTTACGAATAATTGCTGGAGCAATAGGTAAAGTACCAGCCACTTTTGGACTGCGTGGCGTACCGCCTGGGATTCTATAACCTTTAACATCCCAAGGCTGTATGTTAACGCCAGCAATAGGCTCTTGCGTTTGATTTTCTTGAATCCATTTAGTTGCTTTTTCAAGCAACAATGATTCATCATCAACAAAGCTATTAATTAACCCTATATTCTCAGCTTGTTTTGGTGTGAATAATTTGCCTTGTACTAGATATGGCATAGCAGCCTGAAGACCTAATAAACGGACCATACGAATTATACCACCACCGCCGGGTAACAAACCTAAGGTTACTTCTGGCAAACCCATTTTAATTTTATTGCTGTTTACTGCTATACGATGGTGAGCAGCTAAGGCAATTTCCCAGCCACCACCCATTGCTGCACCAGCAATACAAACAACTACGGGTTTTCCACAGGTTTCAATAGTTCGCATTGATGCTTTTATTGACATACCCAAAGACATAATTTGTTCGGCATCATCTTTACCTGCTTTAAACAGCATGTTGATATCACCACCTGCAAAGAAGGTTGATTTAGCCGAGCGAATAATCACACCTTTAATATTTTCGTTGGTGAGATCATCAACTAGCTGTTGTGTCGCATTGGCAAAATCACCGGCAAAGGCTAAGTCCATCAAGTTTGCTGAAGCATTTTCTTTATCTAAAATAAAGTGAGCAATGTTATTACTATCTTTTTGATATTTAACTGACGTCATTTTTTATTATCCTTTAAACCAATTCAATAATTGTTGCGATACCCATACCACCACCAACACATAATGTTGCTAAACCACGTTTTAAATTTCGTGCTTCTAATTCATCTAACAAAGTACCTAAAATCATAGCCCCCGTTGCACCTAACGGATGACCCATAGCAATAGCACCACCATTAACATTCACTTTTTCATCAGGAACATTAAGCTCGGCTTGAAAACGCATAACAACAGAAGCGAATGCTTCATTCACTTCATATAAATCAATATCTTCTGGCGTTAAACCAACCAAATTTAGTGCTTTTATAGCTGCAGGAGCAGGGCCTGTAAGCATAATAGTTGGATCTTCACCCACTATTGCCGTAGCAATAATTTTAGCTCTTGGTGTTAGGCCATGTTGTTTGGCAGCTTCTTTACTACCAATTAATATAGCCGCGGCACCATCAACCACGCCTGATGAATTAGCTGCAGTATGAATATGATTAATGGCTTCAACTTGATGATATTTTTCTTTCGTAACATTATCAAAACCCATTTCACCCATTTGTTTGAATGAGGGTTTTAATTTACTTAAACTTTCAACGGTAGAATCTGGACGAATTAATTCATCAGTAGATAAAATTTCAAAACCATTTTGATCTACTACGGGAATAACTGATTTAGCAAATCCACCACGCTGCCATGCTGCGGCTGCTTTTTTATGTGATTTTGCTGCAAAAGCATCCACATCTTCACGGCTAAAACCACCTAGTGTAGCAATTAAATCTGCGCCAATACCTTGTGGCATAAAAGATGTTTTAATATTGGTTTGAGGATCAAGCGCCCATGCACCACCATCTGAACCCATTACTTCACGCGACATTGATTCAACACCACCAGCAACGACTAAATGCTCCCAACCAGAGCGAACTTTCATTGCAGCAACATTGACAGCTTCTAAGCCAGAGGCACAAAAACGGTTGATGGTAACACCGCCCAAATTATCACTCCAACCTGCGGCAATGGCCGCAGTTTTAGCAATATCAGCCCCTTGATCGCCAATAGGGGTAACACACCCCATAACAATATCATCAATATATTGGGTATCTAGGTTGTTTCGCTGTTCTAAATTTTTTAATAAATTTGATAATAAAGTAATGGGTTTTACTTCGTGTAAAGCACCTGTTGCTTTACCACGTCCTCGTGGGGTTCGAATTGCGTCAAAAATATAAGCATCAGTCATAAGTGAGTCTTCTAATAAAATATAAGTAACTACACTATAAGATGAAAAAATAGTAAAAAATTGACCAAACCAATCAATTCACTGACATATTGAATCAATGTCAGTATTTAATAATACCATTCAAGCTATTTGGGTTAATTAAGGATAACTAATTTTAATAAGAATAAATTTTAACCGTATGAAAAAGCAATAAATTGATAAAAAAATAATCAGCAAAGATCAACAGACCCTAGGTAACTAAAAATAATTAAGTAGTTTTTGATAAAAATCATTATTATTATAAAGTTGCTGATGACTACCTTGGGCAACTATTCTACCCTCTTCCATTACAACTATTTTATCCATTTTTTCTAGCATCAAAGGTTTATGAGTGATCACCAGTAAACTTTGTTTTTGCTGTTTTACATGGGCTAAAATATTAACCATCACTTCTTCTTCATTACGACGATCTAATCCTTTTGTAGGCTCGTCTAAAATAAGAACACTGGCGGAACGAAGTAATAACTGCGCAATTTGTAATCGTTGTGCTTGACCACCTGATAATCCTATACCCGTAGAGCCCAACCACGTATCAAAGCCTGCAGGTAAACTATCAATAAACGTAGTTAAGTTAACTAATTTACATACTTTGCGCATTTCTTCTTCTGTTACGTCATCTTTAGCTAGCCGTAAATTATCGGCAATACTTGCATCAAATAAGTACCCTTGTTGGCTCATTAACGCAATATGCTGTCGTAAAGGCTCTTGTTTCAATAAGCTTAAATCAATATCTGCAATAGTTATCTTCCCTTTATTTAAGTCATTTTTTATTGCGTTTGTTGATAGGTTACAAGTTGATAGACTGGGTGTTGATGAAAGCGCCAAACCCGTAGGCCAAAAACCCATAAGTAGATTAACCAAGGTTGACTTACCTGCGCCACTAGCACCAATAACAGCCACTTTTTCACCTGCTTTTATTGATAAGTTAATATCAATCAAACTGGCTTTATTTTTCTCTGGATAACTAAAAGTGAAGTTTTCAAAATTAATATCGCCATGTTTAACGACTTCAACACCAATGTCGACAGGCTTCGCTTTATCAATAATAGCGAATAACCTTGTTGCGCTAGCTAGGCTTTGCGGTAACAACTGTAATGCTAATGGCATGCTGCTTACGGTTTCAAAACTCACTAATACCAATAAAACCACGGCCACTAAAGACTTACCGTCAACATCGCCCGTTGATAGCGGTGTTAATAAAATAAAAAAACATGCTAATGCCGATAAATTAATAAGTAAAAAAGTTAAAGCATTTATACCCGCATTAATTTTAACTAAGCGATAGCACACACCATAATATTGCCGTGTAATGCTGGCTATTGTACGCTGATAACTGATACTTACTTGATACACCAATAGCGTTTTAATTGCGCTAATACCATTTACTAGTTCTTCAGTTAAGTGGCTTTCTAAGTGAGATTTTTCTTTCGAGAGCTTTGTTGACGCTAAATAGCTAATAACAGGAAAAATAAGTGCAACAATCAATAAAGCGCTTAACATTACGCCGCCAATAATAGGAGAGAAAGCGGCTAATGCATAACAAACAATAGGTACTGACACTAGGGCAACGATCATAGGTAACAGCACGCGTAAATAAAAGTTGTCAAGATTGTCAATATCTTGCTGTAATCGAGCTAAAAGATCACCTGACCGTAAATCAAGTCGATAATAAGGCAATAAAGGTTCAAGTTGCTGATAGAAGTAATGACGTAAGTATGCAAGTGCGTTGAAAGTTGCTCGGTGCGTTAGCATTCGCTCTGCATAACGACCAGCAGTTCGCACTATGGCTAAAAATCGAATAATGGCTGCAGGGGTAAAGTAATTTACTGTTATCCCTGTTGTGCCAGCAATGGCCATAAGGGTAATAAACCAACCAGAAACCGCCAGTAAACTAATATTAGCTAACACGGTAATAACTGACAATAACGCACCAAGTAACATCAAGGGCAACTGAGGTTTAAGTAAACTAACTAAGCGAAAAAATACTTTCATACACTTACCTTCCTATACACCTTCATAACTTAACCTGTTGCGCGTAATAGCCATCGTAATCTAACAATGTTTGATGTGTGCCCGATTCAATGACTTTTCCTTGCTCAAGAACAATAATTTTTTTAGCATTTATAACCGTCTGTAAACGATGAGCAATAACAATAACAATATGATTTTTAGCATACGCATTGATTGAAGATGTGATTATTTGTTCCGTTTTTTGGTCAAGGTGACTTGTTGGCTCATCAAGTATAAGCACATCAGGCTGATGATAAAAAACTCGAGCTAGCGCTAAACGCTGAATTTGTCCTCCTGAAAGCCCTGCGCCTGCTTCGCCAATTTTACTTTCAATACCCTGTCCAAGGGTTTGCACAAAACTGGCTAACCCCGCTTTTGTAAGCGCTTCAACCACCAGTTCATCTTGATAACTGTCTGACATAGCAACATTAAAGGCTAATGTTCCATAAAAAATTTGTGCTTGTTGAGAAATCCATCCACAATGTGGTAACCAATGATCACGGTTACTAGAGGTCAACGGCTTACCGTTTATTATTACTTTTCCAGAGCTAGGTTGAACAAAGCCTAATACCATATCTATCAAGGTTGACTTTCCCGAACCACTTTCACCAATAACGGCATATAAGCCTTGAGAAGAAAACTCAATACTCACTTGTGTTAATGCATTGCTACGTTCAGGGTAGGCGTATTCTGCTTGCTCTAAATTGATAGTAAAAGGCGTTGTAAATATTTCTTTTTGAGAATTATTTACTTGTGGCTGACTCAGTATATCAACAAGATCTTCTGCGGCGGATACACCTGCCATTTTGGCATGATACTGAGTGCCAAGTTGTCTAAAAGGTAAATAAAATTCAGGAGCGAGCAATAAAACCCATAAGGCAAAAACATAATCAACATCACCATAATACAAACGAAAGCCTAAAATAACTGCTACGAGTGCGATTGAAATAGAAGCTAAAAATTCTAAAACAAATGAAGAAAGAAAAGCGATTTTTAAAATGCCCATGGTTTCATCACCATAGTCATCACTAATTTTTTTTACCGCTGCTATTTCTCTTCGTGAAGCATTGAATATTTTAAGCTGTGTTATCCCTTGGATAATATCAAGAAAATGACTACTCATTCGCTGTAATTTAGCCCAGTGCTCTTGGTTTAAACGCTGCGCTTTATGACCAATAAGAATCATAAAAAATGGCACCATAGGCGCGGTAAATAATAAAATCAATCCTGATTGCCAGTCAATGGGGAATACCGCGATCAGTATAGCTAAGGGAATAACCGCACAGTAAGCAATAACAGGAAGGTATCCAGCAAAGTAATCTTCTAATGAATCAATACCTTGATGTAATAAGTGACTTAGTTTCGCACTCCCTTTAGTTTGCGTATAAGCAGGACCAAACTGAAATAAGCGATTAAGTAATCGTGAACGAATATTAGCTTTAATATTCATAGCCCCACGACGGCTGTAACATTCACTAAAATACCCTAATGCCGCACGACAAAAAATAATAGCGACTAATGCTATGATGATTATGGTGGTGTCTGTAAAAACCGTACCGTCAGTAACAATACCATTACTTGAGCTATTATTAACGCCAATTTTATCACTAGAAAATAAAACTAAATCAATAAGGTAAGCAAGCATTGCTGTTTGTATTACCATTAACAATCCATTTAATGATCCTAAAGCAATAGCGTAGCTTAACTTACCATGAGCGTATTTTTTTTGATATTTGAGCCAATGATTAACTTGTTTTTTTTGCTGTTCAGTTTTTTCTGTCATAGTTATCCGTTTAATACTGGCTCATTATTTTCAATACTGCACACTAATTATCTATTACGATTAATCGTCGCTATTTTGATCTTTAGCCACATTATCTACATGTTGCTCCATTTCGTACCACATCACGTTAATTATGCCTAAAGAGACCGCAAGTAATACGCCTAATAACCAACTGAAATACCACATAATATTTTCCTCTATAATTTATTAAAATTACTGAGCATAACTTTATTTAATTTTGCCTAGTCATGCTCAGCTTTATACCAACCAAATTAATAGGCGGTGTGATTGTTTTGTTCAATTTCAGCAATGGTAACCGTGCGCCACATTTTTTTGTAACACCAAAGGGTATAACCAATAATAATAGGAATAAAAAAGGCGACTACCATGAACATTAACCCTAATGTTCCTTCACTAGAGACGGTATCCCACATCAATAAACTGTGATTTGGTATACTGCTCGATGGCATAACAAACGGAAACATAGCAATGCCAGCAGTTAAAATAATGCTGATAATAGTTAAAGAGCTACCGATAAAAGCAAATACTTTTACTAAGGTGCTTTTACTTTTGATACTCAATAACAAGGCAACGAATAATGGTGCAAGTAACCCAACAACAGGTACTAGCCATAACAGTGGAGCCTCTTTATAATTATTGAGCCAAGCACCAGACCCTGTTGTGACTTCTTTTATTGTTGGTTGTGCTTCTCCCATGGTGTCGATAGTACTAACAACTAAATAACCATCAATACTTTGCCAAACCATTACGCCGCCAACTGCAAAAGAAAGCGATAATACCACAGCAACCACACGACCAATATTAGCTGAACGCTGGGCAACATCAGCATCTGTACGCATAACTAACCACGTGGAACCATGCATCAACATCATAGCGACGCTCACTACCCCTGTTAATAACGTAAAAGGCGTAAACAAAGCGAAAAATGATCCTGTATAAGTGACGCGCATTAATGAATCAAAACCAAAGGGTACACCTTGTAATAAATTACCAAAAGCAACGCCGAATACCAATGGCGGTACCATAGAACCAACAAATAATGCTTTATCCCAATTAGTACGCCATTTTAAAGAATCTATTTTGCTACGATAATCAAAAGCAAGTGGGCGTAAAAACAAACTAAAAAGAGTTAACATCATCGCAAAATAAAAGCCGCTAAATGCAGTAGCATAAACTAACGGCCACGCTGCAAATAAAGAAGCGCCTGCGGTAATAAACCATACTTGGTTGCCATCCCAGTGCGCGCCAACAGTGTTGATAACTACTCGACTCTCGACATCTTTTTTCGCCACAAAGGGTAATAAACCACCTACGCCCATATCCATACCATCGGTAATTGCAAAACCAATGAAAAGAAAGCCAATAAGGCACCACCATATAAATTTTAATGTTTCGTAATCAAACATGAATCTCTCCTTAAGAATTCTGGCTGCGAAGACCAGATATTAACTCTGGAGCTTGTTCAAAATGGTAACGTCCAGTGTGTAATGCACTAGGACCTAAACGCGCAAACTTAATCATTAAATACATTTCGATAACAAATAAAATGCTATAAACAATGATGAAGGCAACAAGAGAAAACAATACGTCGCTTGCCGCTAAACTTGAAGTAGACAAGAATGTTGGCAAAATTTCACTAATAGCCCAAGGCTGGCGACCAAACTCAGCAACAAACCAGCCTGTTTCTATAGCAACCCAAGGTAAAGGCAAAGCAATTAAAATAGATTTTAATAACCAGCGTTTTTGCTCAATTTGACGTTTAGCATTAAAATAAAAGGCTAAACAAAATAACAACAACATAATAATGCCAGACCCAACCATCATTCTAAAAGCCCAAAAAACAGGCGCAACTGGCGGTGTCGAATCTTTAACAGCCATTTGAATTTGTGCTTCGGTAGCATCTACCACATTATCGGTATAGCGTTTAAGAAGTAACCCGTAACCAAGGTCTTGTTTAGTTTCATTGAATTTAGCGAGATTTTCAGGTGTGTTTTCACCATTACGTAATTTAACTAAGTATTCATAGGCGATCATGCCATTACGAATACGCGGTTCATGTGCCTTTTGTAAATCACGTAAACCAATCACTTCTCCGTCTAAGGAGCGCGTTGCCATAAGACCTAATGCATAAGGAATTTTTACTGCATAATGAACTTCCATCACTTCATCATCTGGTAAACCTATTAACGTGAACGCCGCAGGTGCAGGTTCGGTATGATATTCAGCTTCAATGGCGGCAAGTTTTACTCTTTGCACTTCACCCACTTCATAGCCTGATTCATCACCCAATAAAATAACGGAAAGTATAGCCGCCAAACCAAAACCTGCTGCTACTGAAAAAGAACGTTTGGCAAAAGCGATATCTCTACCTTTAAGTAAGTAATAACTACTAATACTTAAAACAAACATTGAACCTGCAACATAACCCCCTGCCACCGTATGAATGAACTTAACTTGCGCTACAGGATTAAAAATAATTTCGCTAAAGCTCACTAATTCCATACGCATTGTCATGTAGTTAAATTCGCTTCCAACTGGATTTTGCATCCAGCCATTGGCAATTAAAATCCATAGTGCAGAAAAATTTGTTCCTAACGCCATGAGAAAAGTGCCCATTAAATGTTGTCGTTTACTTAGCCTATCCCAGCCTAAAAAGAACATCCCTACAAAGGTGGACTCAAGAAAAAATGCCATTAAACCTTCAATAGCTAAAGGTGCACCAAACACATCGCCAACATAATGGGAGTAATAGGACCAGTTAGTGCCAAATTCAAATTCCATGGTTAAACCTGTAGCAACACCAATGGCAAAGTTAATACCAAATAATTTCCCCCAGAATTTGGTCATATCACGATAAATTTCACGACCCGTCATCACAAAAACAGCTTCCATTATGAATAAAATCCACGTTAAACCTAAGGTTAACGGAACAAATAAAAAATGGAATAATGCAGTAACCGCAAACTGCCACCGCGATAATTCAACTAACGCTTCACTGATCATATTAATTACTCTCCTTGTACTGTTTATTAGCAGTACATTATTATTTACTCTTTATCTTTTAAAGACGTTCATTTATCGACAACATCTCAATTTTTTCCACGCTAGATTGCTTAAGTAAATAGGCCTATTCGTCATAACCGCCATAGTTAAAGTCACTAACAAAAATGTTAACTGTTGAACAATTTGGTATTTAAACACTTAATCGAAACTACAGTAAAACAATTATCACTTAACATTGCAATAAGTACACCATAAAATAAATTAACTTAACCTATTGAAAAATAATGTAATATAAAACAAAAAACAAAATCCATTAAAAATAGCTTTCAATTAAGACATAAATGACATCAAATAGTATCAGTCAATGTCAATAATGACAAAAAAAATTAAAGGCGGGTTAAATGGTACATAAAACGATTCAAGCAGTGATAGAGTCTGTTGAGAAACCAGCAATTTTCATTACACCAAATTACTCAATTGAAGCTGTTAATCAGGCTTATCGTGATACCTACCCTACACCAGTGATACTAGGAAAAAGTAAGTGTTACGAGATATCACATAATTCCACTAAACCTTGTGATCAAAATGGTGAAGCTTGTCCCCTCTCCTCCTGTAAAAAAACAAGCAAAAATAGCTCTGCACTGCATATTCATAAAACTAGCTCAGGAGATATTTATTGCAATATATTGATGAAACCAGTCAAAGATAATAGCCACAGAACAATTGGATTTTTAGAGATATTAGAGAAAGTTGACTTTGCTAGTAGCTTTAGTAGCGATAGAAAGTTAATAGGTAAAAGTAAACCGTTTCAAGAATTTCTTAAAATGATCACTCGCAGTGCCAATAGTAATATCAGTATATTACTACAGGGAGAAACAGGAACAGGTAAAGAACTCGCCGCTTTATCAATACACCATGCAAGTAAGCGAGCTAAGAAGCCTTTCATAGAAGTTGAGTGCACAGGACTTAGTGAGGCCTTATTTGAATCTGAATTATTTGGCCATGAAAAAGGGGCATTTACAGGCGCAAATACAAGTAAAAAAGGCTTGGTTTGTATGGCAAATAGTGGCACTTTATTTTTAGATGAAATAGGCGATGTTCCGATTAATTTGCAAGTAAAACTATTACGATTACTTGAAACGGGGCATTATCGACGTGTAGGTAGTGTTGAAAAGCAAACAGCTAACTTTAGATTAATTTGTGCCAGCCACAAAAATTTAGAAAAAATGGTTGAAGAAGGTGAATTTAGAGAAGATTTATATTACCGGATTGCCGCCTTTCCAATTAGCTTACCAACACTAAGAGAAAGGAAGTCTGATATTTCACTATTAGCAGAACATTTATTATTAAAAAGTGAATTTTCATCGAAGAGGTTCACTGCTGAAGCGTTAGCTATGCTATCTGATTATCATTACCCAGGTAATATCAGAGAGCTTAAAAACATTGTTCAACGAAGTGGTTTATTAAGTGATGATGACTTAATAAACGTTGAACACTTACCTAAAAATATGACTGTTTTAAATAAGATAGAAAACCACTCAACTAATTTAATATCAAACGAAAGAAAATACATAATAGAACTACTTAATCAATATGGTAATCAACCACAAATAATAGCTGACAGATTAGAAATAAGCATTAGAACTTTATACAGGAAATTACAAAAACATAAGTTAAATATCATCAAGACAAAATAATTCTAACGGCCGCCCAGATTGCTGACTCACCAACACCATTTTAGCCGCTACTTGCTCTCCTGTTATTGGGCGAAAGCGCCGCAACCAAGGAATAAGGCATAAAGGACTCATTACCCAACTACCCAATTTTTCACCTAAGCGAAAATCAGCACGTTGACCAAGCAACAGTGAAGGTTGAAATATGCTAATACGCTTAAAAGGCAAATTTTTAATTCTTTGTTCTAATTCACCTTTCATCTTTAAATACTGACTATTACTTTTTTCATTAGCCGAACTAGAAGAAACCAAAAGGTAATGCTCTACACCATTATTTGCTGCTAGCTGCGCAGCTTTAAACTGGTAATCAAGATCAACTTTCCGTTGAGCAACAATAGACCCTGCCTGTTTAAGTGTTGTTCCAAGACATGAGAACAAAAAGTCTGCATTAAATAGTTCCGCATAATCATCTAAATGCTCGAAATCCACAATTTTATTAAAAACTTTTGAAGACGAATGCTTGGCAGAGCTACGAGTAAGCGTAATTATTTTACCGATATGATGAGCATCAGCCAGATGATTAACTAATGCCTTACCAACCAACCCCGTAGCGCCTATAACAATAGCTACTTGTTCCATAATACTTTCTTTAACCTTTTGTATTAACCTTTTGTAAACTGCCAACTGCATCTTATAAATACGTCTTCGTAATACAGGAACTATACAATATCAGAACATTATAAACGGTAAAATATTTTTAAATAAAAAAACTAAACTTTGATGGTTGATTATTTGTTGTCGGTAACGATTTACCAATATATGATAATAATGGTTTTATTGTTAGAGGTGTTATAAAAGTAGTTCATTAATCAATACGGTTTAAATGAGTTTATCGCCAGAACCAATGAATTAGCTCAACGTAATAACAAATACTTTAGGAACTCTATGTCTACTTTAACATTATACCATTGTCGAGATTCTCGTTCTTTACGCCCTTTATGGGCACTTGAAGAAATGAAACTAGATTATCAATTAATTAACATGGAATTCCCTCCCCGTTTTAAATTTGAAGGATATTTAGAGATAAATCCTTTAGGTACTGTACCTACACTCACTGATGATTCATTAACATTAACTGAATCAACCGCTATTTGTCAGTACTTGGTCGAAAAATATCATGACACAAATATTAGCTTATCTGTTGAGCACCCAGAATACGGTAATTATCTAAATTGGTTACACAGGAGTGATGCTACGTTCACTTTTCCGCAAACCTTAATACTTAGATATGACCGTTATGAATCACCCACAAGGTTGCAACCACAAGTTGTAGAGGATTATCAGAAATGGTTTAACAGCCGCATTCGGTGCATTGAAACCGCGTTAGAAAATAAAGATTATCTGTGCGCCAATAAATTTACTATCGCAGACATTTGTGTTGGCTATGCCCTTTTTCTTGCAAAAGACATAAATATTGATGATAAATTTGGCCCTAATACTCAAGCCTATTTATCTCGTTTAACTGCAAGAGAAGGATTTAAATCAGCCAATGCTAAACAATTGCATTTAGCGAAAATATTTTAACTAAACAACACAATAACATTACCTTTAATTTAATAAATATATTTTGGGTTTAACAATAAAGAAATTACTACGCTAATAAAAAACAACACATTGAAACAACTAGCGATGGCATATAAGGAAGAAACAATGAGAACAGAATTACAAGAAGAGTTAAAACTATTTAGAAAAACAGTGACACGCTTTATCGAAAATGAAATTGCCCCTCACTACGAACAATGGGAAAAGGATAAATTAGTGCCTAAATCAGTTTGGCAAAAAATGGGCGAAGAAGGCCTATTATGCTGTGACTTACCTGAAGAATACGGTGGTTTCGGTGTTAGTGTTGATTTCAACTTTTTAGTCACAGAAGAATTAGCAAAAGCAGGTTTCTTCTCATTAGCTTGTAATATTTTAGTGCATGCTGATATTGCCGCTCATTATGTTTTAAACATGGGTACAGAAGAGCAAAAACAAAAATACCTGCCAAAGATGGCATCAGGCCATTGTATTGGTGCAATTTGTATGACAGAGCCAGGTGCTGGCAGCGACTTACAAGGTATGAAA
>JADGDH010000030.1:5013-9230 GCA_016745015.1 Colwellia sp. | reverse complement strand
CAAAAACAAAAATACCTGCCAAAGATGGCATCAGGCCATTGTATTGGTGCAATTTGTATGACAGAGCCAGGTGCTGGCAGCGACTTACAAGGTATGAAAACTACAGCATCAAAAACAGACAGCGGTTGGAGTATTAGCGGTTCAAAAACCTTTATTACCAACGGTCAAAATGCCTCTGTGTATATTGTTGCCGCCAAAACTAATTTAGCGGTTGCAGGTTCAAAAGGTACATCATTATTTTTAGTTGATGGTGATACAGAAGGTTTTGAACGAGGTCAAAACTTGCATAAAATGGGACAACATGCTGCTGATACTTCAGAGTTGTTTTTTGACAGTGTTGTAGTAACAGAAGCTGATTTATTAGGCGAACTTGATCAGGGATTCTTAGGTTTAATGAATGAATTGCCACGTGAACGTTTAGGTTGTGCCGCTATTGGCGTAGCTCACGCAGAAGGTGCCTTAATATTGGCATTAGAATACATTAAAGAACGCCAAGCGTTTGGTGCACCTATAGCAAAAATACAAAGTATTCGTCATAAAATTGCCGATATGGCAACACAAACTGAATTGCACCGTATTATGCTTGAGCACTATAAAAAATTATTGAGTGAAAAAAAATTAACACCTGCGCAAGCGAGCATGGCGAAATACAGCTCGTGTGAAATGGAGTGTAAAGTGATTGATGAGGCATTACAAATGTTTGGTGGTTATGGTTATATGCAAGAATATCCCATTTCACGCTTCTATGTTGATGCACGTGTACAGCGTATTTATGGTGGAACATCGGAGATTATGAAAGAGATTATTGGCAAAAGTATTATTGGTCGTATCTAGCAAGGATAACTAAAAATAGTCAGAAAACTACCTAACATTTGACCCTGTAACAGATTTGACGATCCTGTAACAAAATCTGTGTCATTACCTATCATTCATACTCAATAGGTCAAGTTATGTTAAACGTATAGAGAATGGCGTCTAGCCTTGCTTAATATTCCAAGGTAACAAGTGCTCTAGACTCTCAGGTTTATTAGCAAGTTCATCTAAACAGGTTTGTAAATAACTGTCGACTAGCATTGGCACCACGTGATGTATCGGTGTTTTTCAAGATAGTTTTTTATCTATTTCATTTAACTGATGAACGATCTGTTTTCTTTCATCCATCTGCTTAAAGCCACTGTGTTAGTGCATGAGTTAGTTTATCTACTGTTAGCGTCTTTTTATCCATACTCATTTTATTAATGTTAATTAATTTCCATTTCACCGCAGGTAAATTAGCAATATTACTATCAGGTGCAAACTCCCAATCGGGCTTACCTGATTTAAAAGGCTGCAGAAGATCAAAATATTGTTGAGTAAAATAAGCTTTTAACGCTGTAATACACTAATTTTAAGTTGATATATCTCTAACGATACCTTTAGTTAAATTGTATAGTTATACATTTTTATAAGCTTCAATACTTGGAAATAAAGAAACGAACAATGTTGCAATAAATATCAAGCCTATTAACAGTAATAATTCTTCAGAGAAAATATTGTGGGATAAAAACAAGCCAAACTCACTAGCCAACCACCCTTCAAGGCCCAGCAGTGCAAGTGTTAGCAGCAAGAATGAAACAATAATTGATAAACTAACTAAAATAACAACCTCTAATAGAATCAAAAATAATATAACAGTTGGGCTAGCCCCTAACACACGCAATACTGCAATTTCGGTTTTACGTTCGTACATCGAAGCTAGTAGCATGGTTGAAAGACCAAATAAGGATGAAATAAGTACCAACGCCCCAATAACACGAAGCAAGTTTTCAAAGGTTGACATCAAATTCCATAACTCTGCCATGGCAACACCAGGTAATATAGCCATCAATCTGTCTGAAGGGTGAACATTGATGGCTCGTTGCAAGCCAAAAGTAGAAAATTTACTTTTCAGACCAAGCATTACAGCCGTTATACTTTTAGTTGCAGGGGGAGTTGCTGTGGGATTCTTAACCAGTTTGGTTAACATTGCAGGCGGCAAATGTATTGCATCAATAGCACTTAAATAAACATGAACACTTTTGTCAACGGGTGTGCCTGTCGGTGACAAAACACCGCTAATAGTAAACGGTGCTTGCTCGTGTTTGGAAAAGCTCGTACGACCAATTCCATGAGCAATAATAATCCTATCACCGAGGTTATAATTAAGTTTTTTTGCTACATCGGCACCTATAACCACTTCAAATAAAGATGAAAACGCTTTACCTTGCTCAAATTTAAGTATTTGATTATTACCATAATGATAATGTTTAAAATAACTTTCATTAGTACCAATAACGCGAAACCCTTGGTGTGAATCCCCTAATGAAATTGGTATCGCCCAATCGACTAGCTCATTATTTTCTAACATAGAGAAGCTATTATAAGAAATATTGTTGGTCGGACTACCTATTCTAAAAACGGTATACAACAGTAAGTTCAATTGACCACTGGGCGCACCTACAATCAAGTCGACACCTGATATAGTGCGATTAAAGCTCTCCTTTGTTTGTAAGCGAATATGTTCGACACTTATTAAGACCAAAATACTTATTGTTAATGACAAAAAAGTCAAAATTGCTGTTTTTTTTCGGCTTAATAAGCTTTGCCATGCGAGAGAAAATAACATCATAGAATAACATTCACCTTACTAACTTGGCACAACGCAGTAATATCTATATGTGTATCAAAATAGTGGGATAGTCCAACATCATGACTTACAAACACTAGGGCTGTTTTAGTGGTATTGCAGATCTGCATAAGCAAATTCATAAAGGCATCTCTTGCGGATGCATCAAGTGAGGAAGTGGGTTCATCAACCAATAATAATCGTGGACGATTTATCAACGCACGAGCAATCGCAACGCGTTGTTGTTGGCCAACACTTAGCTGGCTGACTTTTTTAGACAATATAGCTGTTGGTAACTGCAGCTTTTTTAGTAGCTGTTGTGCCTCATTATGAACATTTATGTGATGATTTTTGGCAAAATATGTAGCAAGCTCAATATTTTTTAGCACCGAAAGGTATGGAATTAAATTAAATTGTTGAAATACTACACCAATATTTTTGGCTCTAAAATCATCCCTATCACTATTAGACATACCTGTGATTTTTTGTTCAAGCACAAAAATATCGCCTGAATCGGGCACTAAAATGCCAGACAGTAAATTTAACAGCGTCGTTTTTCCTGAACCTGAATAACCATGTAAAAATACGCGCTCAGCGATACCAACTTCCCATTTTTCAATGGTCAATCCATCAAAGCTCACCGCAGTATTGCTAAATTGATGCCGCATGTTTTGAATAGAAATAGCTGACTTCAACACAACAGATTCTCCTCGTTTTAAAATCCATGCTTACAAAGCGTATTTTTACTTGTATAAATGTTATATTATAACACCAAAGGTTTTGTAATAAATGTTTTTTAATAAATGTAATAGTGAAATTATTTAAAATGAATAAATATTTAGCGGTGGTACTAGTTATTGGGCTGTTAGTACTTAGCTCCACATTGAGTGCACAAGAAAAGTATACTGGAATTGAGTGGTTCCAATTAATGCCAAAAGATGATCTTGAGGCTTTGCTCAACCCACCCGACTTTATTATGGATATACAAGAGGGTGCAGAAAATGATGATCCAGATCTTTTGAAAAAAAATATTCAATCCAACCTTGAAAGTAAGCGTTTTGAGCAAGCATTAAACTCAACAAGAATTATAAGTGATTTTGCTGGAAAGGCGATAAGGATCCCTGGGTTTGTTGTGCCCATAGAATCTAATGAACAACAACGAGCAACGACATTTTTTATCGTTCCTTATTTTGGTGCATGCTTGCATATGCCTCCACCGCCGCCGAATCAAATTATTTTCGCAAAATCATCAAACGGTGTAGAGTTAACGTCATTATACGATGCATTCTGGTTTGAGGGGATATTAGAAATTACCACGACAGAGCACCCACTAGGAAAGTCTGCCTATAGCTTAAAGCTTGATAAGGTATCCCCTTACGATGAATAAACACTAATAATCTTCTCTAACGACTTAATAATGCCATTTAGTATTAACAGAATAAATTGTCACCCGAAATTATTTTATAACGTTTAAGTTATCATACTTGGTCTGCCTATTGGTTTGCAGAAGCGCCTAGGTTTACATCGTTTTATAAAATCACCTTGAATACATATCGTATTGTGTTATGTTATA
>JADGDH010000030.1:0-4913 GCA_016745015.1 Colwellia sp. | reverse complement strand
AATGTAATGTAACATTGAAAATATTGAGAGCTACCTTCTAATGCAAAAAAACAAGTTACCCATTATTGATAATGGCATAAGTGAAAGCACATGAGTGCCGTAACGACTCCCCACAAGAGGCAGGCAGCACCTATTATTTTACCTGAAAAAAAAGGCTCTGAAAAACTCACTAGGGTTGCTCGCGAAGGTGAAGACCCACAAATATTAACTGATATTTATAGAGATGATACTAATATTGCTATATGGCAACGTCAACTTCCTGATGAATTAACGCTAGCTATTGATGATGTTTTAAAGAGCAATACAAGCCTGAAAATTACAGAGGTAGTTACTGCCGAAAATACTAATAACAAACTTTACCAAGCACTTGGTAAAACAGATTCTGCAAGAACGATAAGTAACGACATATCACTTTTAGTTGATATGTTTTGCTGCTTGTTTGATATCAAGCAAGCAGGGTTACGATTAACTGCCTTAGACCGCGCCATGTGTCCAAGATTTCACTTTGACCGCATACCGTGTCGAATGGTAACTACGTACCAAGGCATTGCCACTGAGTGGCTGCCTCACCAGTATGTTAATCACAATAAATTAGGGGCTGGTAATCAAGGAAAATCAGATGATGTATCAGGCCTCTTTAAAAGCACGAATAGCATTCGTCAACTAAATCAGGGAGATGTTGCTCTACTTAAAGGTGAATACTGGCATGATAATGAAGGTGGGGGATTAGTACACAGATCACCTACAGTTTCGACAGGTGAACCTCGTCTGTTATTGACGTTAGATTTGATCAACAATTAATCAATCATTGATCAACATGCTTAAAGGTAACCATTTTATGAAGATTCACATTAATAAAGTTATGCTGTTAGCTTTCATTTTTTCAATTTTACTCATCAATGCAAAATACTTATATGCACAGGACAACCACTTCGGCACACATGTGCATGGTCTCTCTGAATTAATGATAGCTATTGATGGCCAAACACTTGAAATTCATCTGGAGTCCCCTGCATTCAACTTAACCGCTTTTGAGTACAAAGCCGTAACCGAGCAAGAATTGGCTATAGTTAAAAAAGTTGCCTTTCAGCTAGAAAAACACGATGAGCTTTTTTCTTTTTCCGGAGGTAGTTGTACGCTTATCACTAAAGAGATTGATATACCAAGCTTAAACACCAAAAGTAAACACAAACATGATCACAGCAAAAATGCATATAATGCTCAACACAGCCAGAATACAAAACATAATAAACTCGATAGTCACACTGAGATCAATGCGAGTTATCGTTATCACTGTGACAATGCATCGGAATTATTATCAATTACAGTTGAACTTTTCGGCCTTTTTCAAGGCATACAACAAATTCATACACAATGGATAACTGAAAAAAGACAAGGTGCCGTCATACTCAATGCCGACAAAAACATTATTCATTTGAGGTAAATTTTATGCCTAACGTCTGCGAAAACTTCAAGCATATTGAAGTACATAATCAAGAACAAAGCGTGCAGCTAACGAATAAACGACAGTTGATCCTATCAAGTCTCAAAAAAGCAGGAAAAGCACTCTCTGCCTATGAGCTTATTGACTTCTGTAAGGCTGAATTTAATTCTGCTTTACACCCTATGACAGTGTATAGAGCATTAGATTTCTTTCAGGGTAAACATCTAGTACACAAACTGAATTCAATCAATAAATACATTGCCCGCGCTGATACTGCTGGTGGACATAAACATGACATAATACAATTTCTAATTTGCAAAAAGTGCGATAAAGTCGATGAGGTCAACATCAAGCAATCGACTCTGGATGACCTTCATCATAATGTTTCACATGCTGGTTTTCACTTTGTTAACTCACAGCTCGAAATGACATGTATTTGTAAATCATGTCATGAAAAAAACTTTATTACTCATGAGAGAATAATAAAATGATAACAATAAAAAACTTTACCGATAAACTAGCGATTGGCTTATCGATAACCTGTGCAGTTCATTGTTTAGTTATGCCTATAATATTGCTCTTGCTACCAAGTATTGCAGTACTACAGCTTAATAATGAAGCGTTTCATTTGTGGATGATTGTCGCAGTAGTACCTACCAGTATATATGCCTTATTTATGGGATGTCGACGGCATGAACATTATCGATTACTTGTTATTGGTTCGTTAGGCTTAGCTTTTCTTATACTTGCTGTCGTTCTTGGTGAGAAAACCCTTGGTGAATTCTGGGAAAAAGCATTAACCTTAACTGGCGCTGTGGTTATTGCCTTTGGTCATTATCAGAACTTTCGCTTATGCCAACAACAAAGTGATTGTCATAGCTGCGAAAATTAAAGATATAGAAGTAGAGTAAGAAAATAAACCAAGAAGCCGCATTGTTAATACCAATATCCCTTGAATTAGCTACACAATTATTAACCACAACAGACATGAAAACCAAAACTATTAGCAACTAGAGAAATAATTATGATTTCAAGACGTCGATTCAACCAAGGTATAGTAACACTTGCATTCACGGGGCTATCACGCTATTTACTTGCTTCACCTTCTGGGATCACCAATCATTCATCTCCTCTTGGTTATGGAAAATTACTCAACGATCCCAATGGCTTAATCGATTTACCCGCAGGGTTTTCATATAAAGTTATTTCCTCATTAAATGAAAAAATGACAGACGGCCTGCCAGTGCCTGATCGTGCTGATGGAATGGGCTGCTTTTATCTCGACGACGAACGGGTAACATTGATCCGAAATCATGAATTATCTCCTCAAGATCAAATAAATAAATCAGTCAATAAAAAAATACTTAATCTAGCTTACGATAGATTTCAAAACGCTTATCCACTACCTGGCGGCACGAGCAATATTATCTATAATCATAAGCTACAACAAACTGAACATCAGTTTATGTCGCTTATTGGCACCATTCGTAATTGTTCAGGCGGTATCACTCCGTGGGGTACTTGGTTAACATGCGAAGAATCAACAGTAAAACAGGATAATCAGCTGAGCAAAGATCATGGGTATGTGTTTGAAATACCAGCTAATGCGACTTCAATGGTGAAAGCAATTCCTATTATTGCTATGGGTAGATTTAATCATGAAGCCGCTTGTGTCGACCCACGTACCGGCATTGTATATATGACTGAAGATAGAGACGATAGTTTATTATATCGTTTTATTCCGAAAGTAAAAGGCAGACTGCATCAAGGTGGTCATTTACAAGCATTAGCCATTAGCCAAAAACCTAAATTTGATACTCGCAACTGGAATGAAACATCAATGTCGTTAAATGTAGAAATGGAAGCTCACTGGATTGATCTTGATAACCCTCAGAGCCCAGAAGATGATTTGCGATTTCGTGGGCATAAAGCAGGTGCGGCTTTGTTTGCTCGCGGTGAAGGTATTCACTGGGGTAATAGTGAATTTTATTTCTGTTGTACTAGTGGTGGTGCTAAAAAATTAGGACAAATAATGCGTTATATTCCCTCCTTATCGGAAGGAAGCTCATTAGAGAGGAACACGCCAGGTAAACTGAGCTTATTTGTTGAAAGTGAAAATAAGCAATCATTAAATTTTGGTGATAATTTGACCGTAGCCCCAAATGGTCACCTTATCGTCTGTGAAGACCAATACACTGATCAAGTTGATAATCATCTCAAGGGTGTGACCCAAAATGGTCAAACCTATGATTTTGCACGTATAAAATTACAAACAGAGCCAGCTGGTGCGTGTTTTTCGCCTGATGGTAATACAATGTTTGTAAACTTGTATTCCCCCACTACTACGCTAGCTATTACTGGGCCTTGGGATAAATTGAACCAATGAACTCCGCCACTATAAGTATAAAATCTGTTCCCACTAACATTATTACTGGCTTTTTAGGAGTAGGCAAAACATCAGCCATTTTACAGTTACTTAAAAATAAACCTGCCAACGAACGCTGGGCTGTGTTGGTGAATGAATTTGGCGAAATAGGCGTAGACGGAAGTATGTTAAAGGGGCAACTCTCAGAGCAACAAGGTGTATACATTCGTGAAGTACCTGGCGGCTGTATGTGCTGCGCAGCTGGCGTACCGATGCAAGTTGCATTGAATCAATTATTAATGCGAGCGAAACCTGATCGTTTACTTATAGAGCCCACAGGGCTTGGTCACCCTAAAGAAGTCATGCAAGTGCTTTCAGCGAAGCATTACCAAGCGGTATTATCGCTACATAAAACATTAACCTTGGTTGATGCTCGTAATTTATCTGATGTGCGTTATACAAGCCATGACACTTTTAATCAGCAAATTGCGATGGCAGATATTGTTATTGGTAATAAGCTAGATTTATATCAAAGTGGTGATAAGGAAAAATTAATCTCCTATGTTGAAGAACGCGGTAACAACCACACCGAAGTGATATTCTCACAGAAAGCTGAGCTGCCACTTTCTTTATTAGAAGGCCTAACAGCAAGCCAATTTTTACCGATGCATCACCATAAAAATAATAAAAAACCATTGGTTTCTGATTTACCAATTCCTGATTGTGGTTTTATTAAAGCGATAAACAAAGGTGAAGGTTACTTAAGCATAGGTTGGCGATTTTCATCCAATAAAATATTTAAATATGACAAATTATCGGCATTTTTAACTAATATACGAGCACAGCGAATGAAAGCTGTTTTTAATACTAATACGGGCGCATTTGCTTATAACCTTTCTGAAAATAAGTTAATAAAAACACCCATGAACAATTGTTTAGAGAGCCGCATTGAAATCATAGCTGAGTATATAAGCGACACATGGGAAACTCAATTAATCGCTTGTATGGAAAATTAAAACTCAATTAAAAGACTCATAAACGCGTCACATTTCTTACAATCAGCAGATCCCCTAATACTCTATAAATTATTTCAACATACCAACA
>JADGDH010000152.1 GCA_016745015.1 Colwellia sp. | reverse complement strand
GTTTAATTAAAGTCGATGGAAAACTAATTAGCATATTAGATATTGATCAACTAATTGATTGCGCTGAGCTTTAAAAATTTCCCTACTAATTAGCATTGCACTCTAGCAGTGCTAAAATTTAAAGCTTATATTATTCTCATTCACCATGCTAACTATTGCTCAATTGAGCATTTTTCCCTAATATACATTTTTGTGCATAACAGAACACATACTTAATGGAACTAGTATTATTTGATTTAAAACAAGCATTAATTTCACAATTTTGCTATATATTAAGTAATACTAGTTGGTATAAGCTTTATTAAAATTAATTAAGGTGACAGTTATTATGGAAACCTATCAAAATATCTTGGTTGTTATTGATCCCACAACCGATGAGCAAAAAGCATTACAAAGAACAATAGATTTAGCAACAAACATAAAGGCTAGTGGCAATAAAGTTAATGTTAATGCATTCTTAAGTATTTTTGATTTCTCTTACGAAATGACTACTATTCTTTCAAGTGATGAACGTGATGTTATGCGTCAGTCTGTAATAAAAGATAAAGAGCTTTGGTTAGAAAGCATTATCAGTGATTTAAATCCTACTATTGAAATAAATAGCCAAGTGGTTTGGCATAATCGTCCTTTTGAGGCAATTATTGAACGAGTGATCCAAGAAAATTACGATCTTGTTATTAAAGGAACTCATGAACATGATAAATTTAAATCGGTAATATTTACACCTACCGATTGGCATATATTGCGTAAGTGCCCATGCCCTGTTTTATTAGTAAAAGAACATAAATGGCCAAGTAATGGCAACATTCTCGCTGCACTAAATGTCGGTAGTGATGAAGCTGAACATCATTCACTTAATATAAAAATAACTAAAGAAGCCAAACAATTAGCGCAACTTATACAAGGAAATACTCATTTAGTAAATTCATTTCCTGGCACTCCCGTTAATATAGCAATTGAAATACCCGAATTTAATTCAAACGAATATAATGATGCTATGCTCAAACATCATGAACAAGCAATGATCGCTCATGCAAACGAATTTGATATTAGCGTTATTAATACTCATGTTAAAGAAGGTCTACCTGAAACAGTTATAGAGCAAGTAGCAATAAACATAGATGCTGAATTAGTAATTTTAGGCACCGTGGGCAGAACAGGTATTTCAGCGGCTTTAATAGGTAATACAGCTGAGCACGTAATTGATCAACTTAACTGTGATGTACTTGCTCTAAAACCCGATGGTTTTATTTCTCCTTTAGCGGAGTAATATGAGTAGAGACCCAAAGCAAGCAATGTTTATTAACGCTTGCTTTGAAATATCAACAAAAGCTTTTGGTTTCACCAAAGAGAACACATATACCCAAGTGACTTCAAAATGCTTGTACATGTATTTTGAAGTCACTTGGGTATATAATGCCCGCGAAATTTACTTCATAAACGAAATATAGCTGTATGAGTCACACTCCCCTTACATCCGTTCAGAAAACTCAATTAACAAAGTTAGAAAAGCGCCTTAGACATAATGTTGGTCAAGCTATTGCTGAGTATAATATGATTGAAGATGGCGATAAAATAATGGTGTGTTTATCGGGTGGTAAAGATAGTTACGCACTACTTAGTATTCTTATGAAATTAAAAAAGTCAGCACCTATCAACTTCGAATTAATCGCCGTAAATTTAGATCAAAAACAGCCCGGATTTCCAGAACATATTCTTCCACAATACTTAGAAAACCTAGGTATTGAATACTACGTTATAGAAGAAAACACCTACGCTATAGTAAAAGATAAAATTCCTGAAGGAAAAACTACCTGTAGCTTATGCTCAAGGCTACGTCGCGCAGTGCTATATAAAACAGCTAAAAACTTGGGTGCAACTAAAATTGCTTTAGGGCACCATCGCGATGATATGATTGAAACCTTAATGTTAAATATGTTTTATGGCGGAAAAATGAAAGCGATGCCCGCAAAGTTAATGTCAGACAATGGTGAACATATTGTTATTCGACCATTAGCTTTTTGCAAAGAAAGTGAATTAATTCAATACAGTGAATTAAAGCAGTTTCCTATTATCCCTTGTAATTTATGTGGCTCCCAACCAAATTTACAACGTCAAAATATTAAACGCATGTTGCACGAATGGCATGAACAATCCCCAGGTAGAATTGAGTCTATGTTCACCGCCATGCGAAATATTGTTCCTTCGCATCTTTGTGATAGTAAGTTATTCGACTTTAAAAGTATTGATAGTTCATCAGGAGTTATTAATGGCGGTGATTTAGTGTTTGATGAAAGTGAAGTAGAAATAAATTTCGAAGATAAAAATAATCATGTCAATGAATTAAATATCATTGAAGTGAAATAATAACACTAGTTAACCTCAACTCGGTTTAAGAGATAACTAACTATTTGAAATTGTAAACAAATATCTAACCTAATATATATAGCGAGAAATTTTTTTTCAATTCAAGGCAAATTACGCGTCAATAGCTTGCCTATTGCAAGTACATTTAACGCAGAAGTTAGTAAAAATAGCCGCTATAGAAGTATTTATTAAGCCGAGCTGAGGTTAGTTACTTTTTTAGCGGCGTTAATCCCCAGCGGCTACTTTTGAACTATGATCTTCCGCCGCCCAATATTGCTGGTTTTGTCTAAGCATTTTAGTGATATCTATAACGTAATGAGCTCCACGTTCAGAATATGGCAATAAGCCTGTCGCTAAAATTTCAGGGTTTAACGCTTGCTCTTGTGATCTTAATTCAAAACGAATAGTTCTAAAAACTCGATAAGCATTATGAGAATTAATATTATCAAAATAGCGAGTTACCGCTTCATCCACACTCTGAAAAGCGGCAACCTCATGCTTTGCGCCAGTATTTCTACCACCAGGAACCATCCCACAACCTTGTCGGTAACACCAAATACCGAAAAAATTTAACCCTATACGAGAAAATCGAGAAGTTCCCCAAGCAGACTCATTAGCTGCTTGAACCAATACTAAAGAAAGTGGGATAACGTCAACACGTAATAACAAACTATTCAATTGGGCTAAAGTAGAAGCGTCTTTATTTACACGATATTTTTTAACTAAAAGGCCTAATTCTTGGTGCTCTTGCTCTGATAATGGCAATTCTAGTGATACATGCTCAAGCCAAGTATTAAGCTTAGACCTAGTTGCCAACAATTGATTATTTTGTTTAATAATAGCAGGCTTCATAAAATCAAAAAACGTTTTCTTTTTAGTACTTATATCAAGAATTTTTGCAAAATCAGGTAAGATGACATTATGCAAAGGCTTTTCAATTTCTTTTTTTATTATTATTTTTTCTTCATCTTTTACCGTATATTTACTCAATAACTCATCATTTTTCTCATCTGGTTTTAAAAAAGTAAAAGGGGCAAATAAAGAGACACCTAACAGCAGCAGTAATACAGTTTTAATTAATATTGAGTTTTTCATAAATAGTTTACAACTTAGTAAGTTTTCAGCTAGTCTCTATTACGTCATTCCCGAAGTGTCTGATCGGGAATCCATAGTTTTAAAAAATGGATCTTCGATTAAGGGACCACGAAGATGACGTAATATAGGATAAAAGTAATGATCGTTTTCATGACCTGAATAGTTACATAATTTATTCGGTTTATGCTGAAAATGTATCATCGGAATCAGAATTCAGTTTCCCTGAACTTGTTTTTTCTGTATTTGACTTTTCTATATTTGAAGTAAGGTTATCATGTTTATTTTTGGCTAAACTAATACCAAAAATTTCACGATATAAAATACCTTTAGTATTATAAAATAGAGGAGCAAGGAACGAAATGCCAACTAAAAGAATCATAATGCCCAATGGAGCAAAGCTTGATTCAAGCAACAATGCTAACGGAATACATAGAAAAACAAGCGACATTAACAAAATAAAATATAAAGATAACAGAGATAAAAATTTAAAACGTAACGTTTTAATTGATAAAATTATAGCTTTCATTGGTGTCATTTGCTTTTCAATAACCAAAGGTATTGTCAAAGATAAAGTCACCGCTAAAAAAATCCCAGGAAGTATAAACAATTGAAGACCTAAGCTAACCAACACCGAAGTAAAGAGTGCGCATAGTACAACCCAACTAGCACGTTTCAAAAATGAAAAAATCATTTTCACATCGGTTTTCATCCCCACAGCATGCAGTACTCCCATCATTTCAACACCGCCAATAAAAGGCCATACAGCAATAGTAACAACAACATTTAACAACATTCCTGCTTCAGGATCAGCTAATACAGCTTCAATACCACCAAGATAATTACTCACTAAAAAAGAAACTGCAGTGCCAAGAAATAAAGAAAATAACAACCCCAAATTAATTGCTAATCTAGATTTTAATGTTTGTTGCCAAGCTTCCGTTAAAATGGCTTTAACATCAATTTGATAGTCACCTTTAAGCGCACTTTCAATATTACCGCCCACTTGTACAATAGTTATTTTTTCTGGCAAAACAATAATCCTCTTATGTTTAATTAATCTGGGAAAAAAATGAAGTAAAAGGAGCATTATACCCGAATATAAAGAAAAGTGTTGATGAAGCTCAATTCACTAAGTGATATCACTTAACACTAATTGTACTGCTAATAATAATAAAACACCGCCCATAACTCTATCGAGTATGTAACCTTTTATTTGTAAAAAATATCTAACGTTAGGGTGCGTTAATAGGTAGGATAAAAATATAAACCAAATGCCAGTTGCTAATATCATGTACAAACCATAACTTAACTTTATGAAAAAAGATGTTTCAGGCGCAATAACTACAGAAAATAAACTAACAAAAAACAAAGTGGCCTTAACATTTAAACCGTTAACCAAAAAGCCAGTAAAAAAAGCTCTTTTGGTTGATGGAACTTGCTCATTATTATTTACGATACTAGCTACTGGTAACTCGATACTGTCTTCTATATATTCGCTACTAGAGTCTCGAAATTCATTACTGCTTTCACTTGGTTTTTTCGCTCGCAAACTATGCCATGCTATATAACAAAAATAACTCGCGGCTATATATTTAAGTCCAGTAAATAGTCGTTCATCGCTGGCAATGATTAACCCAATACCCACTAAAGAATAGGTTACATGCAATAAAATACCTGTTGCGATACCAAAACTAGTAATAATTGCAGTACGGCGATCATAGCGAATACTTTGCTTTAATATAATAGCAAAGTCTGGCCCTGGACTTGCTACAGCTAACAAATGTACTGCGGCAATAAGAAAAAATTGTTCAGCATAAGACATAAATGTAACGCTTTAGAGAAAAAGATATTCTACCTGATGGACTTTATTTAACAAAATTGATTTAGCATGTTTAATGGTTTTCATGGATTGATTTAAGTAACCGTTGAAAGTAATCACTACCTTTTTGGTTTGCTAAAGCAATATTATTTTCAGGAATTTTTTCTGGTTCATTATACACTGATAAAACCCGTGCCATACTTGATTCTCGAATAATATGGATAATGGGAAAAGGCGATCTATTTGTAAAATTACTGGCGTCATCATAATCTTCACCATCAAAACAATACTCAGGGTGCATACTCGCTAATTGAAAAATGCCTTCAAAGCCTGAG
>JADGDH010000151.1 GCA_016745015.1 Colwellia sp. | reverse complement strand
ATTATGGCACTATGGAATTAAAGCAGTTAATAAAACCAGCATTAGCCATAGCTCAACAAGGCTTTGTTGTTAGTGATGATATGGTGCGTATTATTAAAAAATCACAACAGCTGTTACAAAAAAATGCAGAATCTTGTCGCGTATTTTTTAAAGAAAACTGCCAGCTATATCAAGCAGGAGATTTGTTCAAACAGCCTGATTTAGCTAAAACTTTATTGTCTATAAGTGAACATGGGGCAGAGGGGTTTTATCGTGGCGACATTGCTAATAAAATAGTGTCAGCAATGGCTCAAGGGCAAGGATTGATTACCCTAGAAGATTTGCAAAATTATCAAGTAGAGGAAGTTACCCCCATTAAAGGCAGCTTTAATGGTTATGACATTTTTACTATGCCACCACCAAGTTCTGGAGGTGTGCATTTAGTACAAATGTTTAATATGTTAGAGCAGCTACCGTTAGACGGAGTAGCGCAGGGTAGTGCAGATATGATGCACTTGCAAACAGAAGTTTTTAAACGAGCTTATGCTGATCGCAGTAAATATTTGGGTGATCCTAGTTTTGTGGATATTCCCATCGAGGGCATAACCAGTAAAACGTATGCAAAACAATTAAGTCAGCAAATTAGCCTCGATAAAATCACCCCCTCAGCATTGATCAAAGCAGGTAAGCCGAATGATTATGAAAGCCATGATACAACACATTATTCAGTGATGGATCAACAGGGTAATGTTGTGAGTAACACCTATACCTTAAATCACTATTACGGTAGTGGCATAACCATACCTGGTACAGGCCTGCTGATGAACAACACTATGGATGATTTTTCAGCCAAACCGGGTAGCCCTAATAGTTATGGTTTAGTGGGAGGAGAGGCAAATGCCATTGAATCACAAAAAAGACCGTTAAGCTCAATGACACCGACAATAGTGCTAAAAGCAGGTAAACCATTTTTAGCAACAGGCACGCCTGGCGGTAGTAAAATAATTACAACAGTGTTTCAACAGTTAGTAAATGTTTTATGGTTTGATATGGGGATTAGCGAAGCAACAAACATGCCTCGTATTCATCATCAATGGCAACCTGATATTTTATATGTAGAGAAAGATGTTGCTGCTGATTCAATCTCGTTATTACTGCAAAAGGGTTATCAAGTTGAAGTATCAAGATCGCTAGGTAGCTTACAAAGCATTATGCTTAAAGGCGGTCTTTATTATGGTGCAGCCGATCCACGCCGACCTAATGCTAAAGCCGTGGCGTTAAATTAGTAGTTTTAGCGAGTAGCTGCTTTTGGAATACATACATGAAATATGGTCACCTCCGTAGTGTATTAATACGGAGAACAGAGCTTAATTGCATGAGATTCCCGTTTAAGATGCATACGGGAATGACGATTAATTAAGCTTACCGTTTAGACAGTATGTAGTTCAGTAATCGCTTATATCCAACCTAATACATCTCTCATCACCGACCAACGAGGTGTTTTAGCTTGAGGGTTTTCACCTAAAATCCAGTAGTTATAAACATCTTGCTGGAAGCCATTATCTTTTTTCAGTTCTAACCAAGTATTAATAAATTGCACATAGTCATTTTGTCCTTTTGGCAACACTAAGCCTACAGGTGCTTTCAGTTTTAATCCTTTAGGGATAATGGCAGAAAATTCAGGATACAACATAGACCATGCAGAGCCGACTTCAGTTGAAAACAATACCGCATCAACCTTGTTATATTTACCCTTTAAAAACAGTCTAATATCACTAATTTCAGTAATTTTGGCGTTAGGAAAATGCTTTTTTACCCAAGCTTTATAATAACCGCTGCCACCAACACCAATATTTAGTGTTTTCATTGCTTGAATATCATATAAATTCGCAAAACCGTCTCGTTTAGAGTCATTTATTAATAAGCCTGCGGTGTGATAAGTATAGGGATCAGAAAAAGCAACTGACAAGGCTTTTAATGGCGTAATAGCGAGGCCACCAATAGTCATGTCTATACTGCCATTGGCTAGTAACTCAGCTTCTTCTTTATGATTTTTTAAATAAGTAAAAGCGATGTTAATATTGAGATCTTTAGCCAATTCATTAAGTAACTCAACATCATAACCAACAAGTTTGTTTGTGTTGTTACGAAATACAAACGGTAAACTGGCTTTGTAATACCCAACACGAATACTCTTTCTTGCCATAATAATATCTAACCTGGGCTGTTGTTGCTCGGCTTCAGTTAAAGGCGTTAGTGTTTTGTATTTTTCAAATGTTACGGGTACGTTCATTGCTTGCATAGATTCGAAGGTTTGTACGCCTTCATACTTATAAGGGATCAACGCTTTTAAGGTAAATCCTGCTCCTATCATAACGGCTAACGTGATAGCTAAGTGCACCCCAATGGCTTGCATTAGTTTATGCCATTTTAGTTTTTTCAATACGGCAGAGGCGACTAACAAGGTAACAACAAAACCATGTAAAGCGGCTAAGCCAGTAGCGAATCTTGCAGTAACAACACTTCCTAATAAATACAATTGGAACTGATCGGCAGGCAAGTCAAAATAATTTAATAAAAAGGGAATAGCAACGGCCATACTACCAAAGGCAGTGAGCGCCCCCATAACCACAAATGAAATGTAATCTTGTATCCCAAGAGGAGAGCCGACATACCAAGCAGAAAAAAGAATAAAACCAAGCCCTAATAAGGTGCCAGTACTAGGAAAACTGTATGCTGTGGGCACCATTACATCAACAGTTGAATCTGTTTCTTCACATTCCATATCGTGCTTAGCTAATAACTCTTTACTACGTTCTATTATCATAGGTAGCACCACTAATACCGTGCCTGTTGCTAACGCCGTAATAGCGGCTTCACCCGCGGTAGATAATATTTCCCGATAAGAAAATGGTGTCGCCCAATGTATCAATAGCGGTAAAAACACAAAGGCAAGCAATGCTGCCGCGGTAATGTAAACCCATAAAAAAACTTGTAAACGCCCTAACTCTTCAACTGCTAATGTGCCAGCAGCAGACGCTGAAATAGCAAAAATACCTAACGGGGCTAATTTAGCTACATAAGAGGCAACTTTCATTAAACTATCGCCAACGTTAGTGGTTAAATTTAATAAAGTTTCTTTGTTCTTCACTTGAATTAAAGCAATTCCCATGAGTAAAGAAAAAAGTACTACAGCAGGAACAATAGTTTCAGATAACGAGGCAAATATATTACTCGGTATATAAAGCTGAATAAAATTAAATGGGGCAGGTTCTGCTGTCATACTAGTACTAAAAAAGCCACTAGTTTGCCAGTTAGGGTAAGCTAAGGGTAGCAGCAACAAGGTTATCATTACCGACAACCACATAAGTAAAATAACTTTCACCGCCCGCATGCCAATTCTACTAGCCATGTTACTATCAAGTCGTCCTAAACCGCCAATGATAGAAACAAGTACGTAGGGCAATACGGTCATTTGTAAAAGGCGAATATAAACGTTACCAATAACCTCTATATCACCAGCAGGTTCACCAACAAAAATACCCGTAAATATACCTAATACTAGTGCAATAATAACGCGTTGAAAAGGGCTTAGTTTTTTATATATTCTTACTACTGGCATCTAATGCTCCGTAACTAGATAAGTTATTATTGACTTGTAATTATTGTGATATTTTACTGAATTGCTGATTATATGATCACTAAGCTATTTTACGTGACAAATAATTTATAGCGTAGTGTAAAATGTTTAGTATTTTATGACTAGCAGAAAATTAAATATTTAACTAGTTTGAAAGTCACGTAGTTAAAGGCTTATATTTTTTTGTTACTTTAAGCTATAAAAAACCTTTAAAAAAAGTTTAATAATGTACTGGTAATGATGTGAAATTCTGATAATCTCTTTGCACGTTATTTTTTTGTCTCTATCTTTATAGAATGAAAAAGTAACGGAGATAAATTTATTTATCCACAAAAATAAAAATAAAAAATATTAGACGCTAAAAAAACCAAATTTATTATTTTTTTCAATAAAATCATATGTATATGTGAGTGCACCAAAATAGAGTTTTTTTCTGTTATGGCGTACCCCCCTGTTTACTAACAAAGTTATCCACATTTGTTTGGTGACAATTATCACAGCGTAGTAGAGCTAAGGCTCGCTTTGTGGCATGCTTAGGTTATTCTAATGTATAGACAAAATCCTCATGACAACTTTGGCAGAAAATTCACCTGAAATTCTTTTGAAAATTAACCAACCACTTATTCTAGTTGATGGTTCTTCATATTTATTTCGCGCATATCATGTTCCATATCTACAAGCTTTATCCACAGCTGATGGTCAACCAACAGGCGCCATTACGGGCGTATTAAATATGGTTCGTAGTTTAAAAAAAGATTTCCCCAACGGCAATATCGTAATGATTTTTGACGCTAAAGGTAAAACTTTTCGTAACGACTTATATCCTGAATATAAAGCCAATCGCCCGCCCATGCCCGATGATTTACGCAGCCAAATAGCACCAATACATAACATTATTACTGCTATGGGGTTGCCCTTGTTAGTAATACCTGGTGTTGAAGCTGATGACGTTATTGGTACATTAGCAAAACAAGCCCATGAACAAGGCATAGAAACCATTATTTCAACGGGTGATAAAGATATGGCGCAATTGGTAACGCCGCATGTACGCTTAATTAACACCATGACCGATGTTGAATTAAATGAAGCAGGTGTAGAAGAAAAGTTTGGTGTACGCCCTGATCAAATTATTGATTATCTTGCTTTAATGGGAGACAAAGTTGACAACATTCCTGGCGTAGTAAAATGTGGCCCTAAAACAGCGGTAAAATGGCTAGCGGAACATGGTACGCTTGATGAAGTGATTGCTAATGCCGATAAGGTAAAAGGAAAAATTGGTGAAAATTTACGTGATGCGCTTGAACAATTACCACTTTCATATTTATTAGCAACAATAAAATGTGATGTTGAGCTAGAGCAAAGTGCAGAGCAATTACAACCAACAGAGCCTGATATCGAGTTACTAACGTCTCTTTACCAAGAGTTTGAACTAAAACGTTTATTAGCTGACTTAAACAAAGGTAGCGATAAAACGAGTGAACAAGCGACAACGAGCAAATCATCAAAAGCCGCTAAAGAGGTTAAAACAGGTAGTGTAGATGTTGCCGTTGTAGAAGTGACTGACTGTGAATATGACATCATTTTTGATAAAACTCACTTTAATGTCTGGTTGGAAAAATTAACCAACAGCGATGCTTTTGCCTTTGATACTGAAACCACCAGTGTTGATTATATGAAAGCTGAGTTGGTTGGTTTATCTTTTGCTGTGGAAGTGGGTAAAGCTGCTTACGTACCATTAACCCATGATTATGTTGGCGCTCCAGAGCAGTTAGACCGAGACTGGGTATTGACACAATTAACACCACTACTAGAAAGTACAACCATTAAAAAAGTGGGTCAAAATTTAAAATACGATACCAATGTATTAAGTCAGTATAATATTAAATTACAAGGTGTCGCTTTTGATACTATGATTGAATCCTACTGTTATAACAGTGTTGCCACTCGTCATAATATGGATGCGTTAGCGCTTAAGTATCTAGATTATAAAACGGTACACTTTGAAGATATTGCTGGTAAAGGCGC
>JADGDH010000150.1:2585-5651 GCA_016745015.1 Colwellia sp. | reverse complement strand
ATAATCAAAATATAATCAAAAATTAAATAGCCCCCCTAACTATTTGCTTTTCTAATTAGCAACCCATGTTAATTAGAGCTTAAGTGCTGTATGTAATTCGAAATATTGTACTAGTGAATAATACCAAACCAATGTTTCTAGGAGAGTATCTATTTATGTTTACACCATTAAAAAATGATCATAATTCAGTTCGGCGAATGTTACTTAAAGGTATATTAGGCTCAGGGGTGGCAGTTGCTATGTCTGGGGTCTCATTATCAGTATTTGCTGCTTCACCAGCCTATACAGAATTAAGAGCAAGAGCCGCACGTTTAGCAAACTATGCAACTTTTGGGGCGAATGAAGCTACGGTTAGTCGCATTACAGAAATGGGCTGGGAAGCGTGGGTGGATGAGCAGTTATCATTAACCACTACGTTGCTTTATCCAAGCGCCACACTGACAAATTCAAAGCCTACTAAAACTCAATTTTATTCTGCTTGGTGGACAAATGCACTTGTCGCAGAAGACCAACTTTCACAACGTGTCACTTTTGCATTATCACAATGGTTTGTTATCTCTTCTGAACATCCCTATTTAAGTGGTAGAACTTGGACAACAATCAATTTTTACGACATGTTGATGAAAGGTATAAATGGTAATTTCAAAGAACTATTATTCAATGTCTCGACACACCCAGCCATGTGCGGGTATTTATCTTCTTTATATAATAAAAAATCTGACCCAGAAACAGGACAGATACCTGACGAAAATTATGCACGTGAAGTTATGCAACTATTCACCTGTGGTGCTGAAAAACGAAAAAGAAATGGTGTAATTTCTACTGATGAATTTGGCAATCGTATTGCAAACTATACTGAGTCTGACGTACAAGAACTAGCTCGCGTTTTTACAGGAATTGGCGTAAAAAATGCTGGTAAATGGGGTAAAGAAAGTGGCGACTGGTTGTCTCCTGTTATTGAATATCCTGAGTATCATGATTCTGAAAGTAAGCAGATTATGGGAAAAACAATACCAGCAGGGTTAAGTTTGTTTGAAGATATTCAAGCCGCCTTAGATATTATTATTGATGAAAAACTTAATAGCGTACTCGGCAGTTTCTGCCAATTTATGATTCAAAGATTAACACTATCTAACCCCAAATATACTTATGTTCGCGATGTATCAATAGCTTTTCGTGACAGTGGTTTAAATATAAAAACATTGGTGAGAGCTATTATGTTGCATCCTCATGCTGTTGATGGAAAAAGTGATTCACGCTGTGAAACAGGTCGACTAAAAGAGCCATTACTATGGTATGCCAATGCTCGTCGGGCTATTGCGCCAGCAAGAGATCAACTTTTATCACCAACAACTGGTCCTTTCTTTGTTAATAATGAAGTTCGCACTGCAACAAGCTTTAATCAAGCTCCTTTGGCCGCAGATAGTGTATTTGGCTTCTTCCCTTGGGATTATCAAGCAGACGCGATTAGTGGAGAGCAAACAAGCTATATTAACTATCGGTACCCCGAAGCTTATCTTTATAACTGGAATAACGTTGCCACCATTAGTAATAAAATGTGGGGAAATTTCATCAAAAGGAATGATGATGTCATCCGCTTTATGGATGTTCTTACCTCTGGTGGGAGTAACGAAGAGTTCGCTGATTTTGTATTAGATCAGCTCCTCTTTGGAAACTACCGACAGGTCTTGCGTACAGAATTAATTAACCTTTTATCTTTACGAGGCAACAATGAATATCAAGGTAAAGTACGTGATGCTCTGGTGTTAGTAACTGCTAGCCCTGATTTTCTCGTGAATAACTTACCACAGGAGGTTTAAATGAGTACTAAAACGATAGTGATTTTTTATCTATATGGCGGTCATGACGGTAGTAATATGTTAATTCCTTTAGATAACTATGATAGCTACGCAAGTTATCGAGGTGATATTGCCCAAAGTTTTGATAGCCTTTTGCCATTAGATATTGGTCATAATAATTTATCTATACACGGAAACTTTCCGCGTATGGCAGAAATGATTAAATCAGGTATGGCAGCACCAATACTTGGTACAGGTAATCTTTATGAGCCAACAACGGCTCAACAACATTCAGATAAAAGTGTGAGCTTACCACCTTTCTTGTTTAGTCATTCTCATCAGCAAAGTGTCAATAAAGGTGCTTATCAACAATATTCAGGTTGGGCTGGTAGAGTGCTGGATGCATGGCATGAGAATAAAACAATTCCTTCACCAATCAGCTGTTCCATTACCACTCATAGCGATCGTACGCTGATGTCAGCAGAGACAATGCCAGCCAGTCAAATACTCAATGAAGGGGAAACATGGCAAGGAGTCACTGGTGATAAACTAACTGCTATCGGTAGGATTGCTAGTGACGCAAGTTACGATCACCTTGTTGAGCGTGTAGCTAGCCAGATTTTAACCGATGCTGTAGATGGTCAAACGTATTTAAAAGATCTATTTAGCCAGTACCCAAGCAGTACTAATATGACTACCGGAGCCACAATTGCAGCTAAGTTAATTGCAGCCGCTGGACAGTTGGGGCATGAACGACAAATTATTCATGTAGCAGCACCAGGCGGATATGATACCCATGCTGAGCAATTTGATACACTGAACTCTAAATATCAGGTGCTTGATAACCTCTACGCTGACTTTATTACCGAGCTTGAAAACTATGGTGTGGCTGATCAAGTAGTCTGTATTACCGCATCAGATTTTGGTCGATCATTAAAACCAAATTCAAGAGGTACTGACCATGGCTGGGGAAGTCATCACTTATTATGGGGCAAACCTGTCAATGGCGGCCAAGCATTTGGGGAATTCATTGGTTATGATGATCCTGACTATTGGACAGGTGCCAAGCGTATGATTCCAAAGCTATCAGATACTCAATCCTATGCAACACTGGCACGCTGGTTTGGTTTAAATGAATCGCAAATCGATAGCATTTTCCCCGAACTTGTAAATTTCTCCACAAGAGACCTTGGCTTCTTTAGCTAATAGGTCGGTAACTATCGTCACTTTTTATATTATAAGCTTATAGAAGTGACGATTTTTTAAT
>JADGDH010000150.1:0-2485 GCA_016745015.1 Colwellia sp. | reverse complement strand
ATAGTGATATAGTAAAATTATTAACCAATGCAAACATTGTCTTTCATGATGGTCCGATGAAGGCCTCTATCTCAATGAATCAAGTCAATATAAAAAACAAAATCTTTGATAAAAAATACAGTGAGCAACTTAAACATCAGGTGAATGAATTACTGACAACATTCGATTTAAGTCTGTCACTTACCGAGAAGGTTAAGAGGTTTATTTTGAGTGTTGAAAAGCCTGCGATGCAGACTCTTGAAGCAGCTGTAGGTGTTTTTGGTATGAGTCAAACTACATTTATACGAAAATTAAAAGCAGAGCAGCAAAGCTTTAAAAAAATTCAGAATGAAATAATTGAGAGTATATCCATTAAAGTGCTTTCAACCACTAGCATGAAAATTGAAGAGCTTGCTCAATACCTTGGATATTCTGAGCGTTCTTCATTTGAACGTTATTTTAGCAAAAAATTTGGCTTAAGCCCTGCTAAGTATAGAAAAAATTATAATCATATAAAAGCTATACACCCTGAATGCGCAGAGATGAAATAAATAGTAGCCTCGCATTAGAAATACTAAACTATTTACTTAGAAAAAGTTGTTTTACAGCGATCAGTATCTTTCATAGAATGAGATTTAATTCATTGATAAAAAAGGTTTCCCATTATGTCTGTACATAAGGCGAATATAAACTGGCAGCGACATCCACATAGTTCAGATTCAAATACCTACTCTCGTAATCACCTCGTTAAACTAAATGGCGATCAGCAGATTAAAGCCTCGGCGTCGGAAGAGTTTAAGGGGGATCCAAATTGTGCTGACCCAGAGCAGATGTTTGTGAGTGCTGTATCCAGTTGCCATATGCTGTTTTTTTTAGCTGTTGCAGATTTTCAAGGCCTTTCTGTCGAGTCTTATGAGGATAATCCAGAGGGATATCTTGAGAAGGGTCCAAAGGGAGGAATGGAAATTACTCGTATAATTCTCTTTCCTCGCGTGATATTCGGCGGTGATAAAAAGCCAGATCAAGAAACAATTTCAAAAATTCATGAGAAAGCACATAAAAGCTGTTTTATCAGAAACTCGATAACGTCTAGTGTTGAAATTAATTATTCTTAATTTTTGATTTTTTTAGGAGGGTGTATGAACACTTGTCAATCGAACGAAAAAATTTTACTACGAAGCGATAAAAATGGCGCTGCTTTTCTTTCCCTAAACCGTCCAGATAAATTAAATACCTTATCCGAAGCAATGTTAAATGCCTTGCAACGTGAACTAGATGACATAGCTGCCGATTCAACTGTTCAATGCGTTGTCATCAGTGCGGAAGGACGTGGATTTTGTGCAGGGCATGACCTGCAAGAGATGCGTAGTCATCCAGAGCATAGTTATTACCAAGAGTTGTTCCGTCAATGCGGTAAAGTGATGCAGAGTATCGTTACTTTACCCGTTCCAGTTATTGCAAAGGTTGGGGGCATAGCAGCAGCCGCTGGCTGCCAGTTAGTATCGAGCTGTGATCTAGTTATTGCGGCCAGATCGGCACGGTTCTCGGTACCGGGGATTAATGTTGGTCTCTTTTGTTCAACACCTGCTGTAGCGCTTTCGCGAAGCATATCGGCCAAGCGAGCCTTTGATATTTTGCTTACTGGCGATGTTATCGACGCTGAAACGGCTTTGGACTGGGGATTGTTAAGTAGTGTAGTGGATGACGCTAATTTGGATGAGGCTGTTACTGATAAAGTGGAGGAAGTTTTGAGTAAAAGCCCTTCTGCTGTTCGATATGGCAAGTCTATGTTTCACTCGCAACGACAGATGTCTCTGTCCGATGCCTATGATTTTGCCGGCAATGTGATGGCTCAAAATATGATGAGTCATGATGCTGGTGAAGGCATTGATGCCTTTCTAGCCAAACGTACACCCACTTGGGAAAAACCTGTCCGTTAAATGATGAACGTTCTATTGCTATAGAGTCTCGTGAATGCTTGTTGAGTGAGGTTTGTAAATCAGAGGCTTAAATACAATGTAGTCACTATTATTATAGATTGGTGAGAGGGGAAATCAAATTAACCAACCTTGGCAATATAATCGGTTAATTTGTTATGTCCAAGCGTAACCTCAATATCATCGTCTTTATATTTACCTAATAATGCTAAACCCATCGGTGACTGCGGTGTAATCACTGTAATGTGTTGCTCAGATAATGAGCAGCGAAATCCACCCGAGGCAGGGCCAATAAAAAACCAATGATGATTTTTATGGTCTTTTGAAAGTTGTACTAAAGCTGACAGTTCTATCGCGCTATTTTCATTAAAAACTAATAAGTTCAATTCATTATAGTCATTAATAGCAGTTTGTAACGCTTGTACTCGCCTTGATTGCCCCTCTGCTAAATAACTGGCTTCAATAGCGAGTGTATCGTATTGCGTTTCTGCAACACTTTGATCATCTACCGCAGCTGCATGAGCTTCATTTGCGGCACTAATTGCTTGATTTAGTTCTTGTTTAAGTTC
>JADGDH010000029.1 GCA_016745015.1 Colwellia sp. | reverse complement strand
TGTTGTTAAGACAAAAAGTTCATCTGTTCGCACTCTAGCAATAATATTGAATACTTTAGGTAATAACCATTTACCAATAAACAATAATAAAGTAACAACTACAACACCTTTAAGTATTGCGACTATTAACGCCGAAGTCATTGAGGAATCGCCATCTAATGCCAACATTGGAATAATGATAAGAAGCGGTACTACAGCAACATCTTGGAATAAGAGTATTGCAACTGATAGCTGTCCTGATTTTCGTTTCATCGCCCCCGTTTCACTTAACTGACGAATGACTATAGCTGTAGAAGATAAGGCGAGAATACTACCAACAACAAAAGCAGACTCAAAGCTAAGCCCAAAGAACATACTGGCTATCATAAAAATAAATAAGGAAATACCTACTTGTAAGCTGCCAACAGATAATACTAAATGGCGCATAGCCATTAAACGAGGCAGTGAAAATTCCAAGCCTAAAGTAAACAATAAAAAAACAATACCAAGTTCGGCAAAATGATCATAATCAACCTGTTCCTGGGCTACATTCAAACCATGCTCACCTACCAACACTCCTGCGACTAAATAAGCCAATATTGCGGGTAATTTCAAACGGCGAAAAAGCCAAACGATAAGAACGGCACTAGATAAAATAGCTAAGACTTCAAGATGACCGCTCACATACACTCCTTAAGGGTTAAACATTATTGCCACGCGGCAAATTATTACCGTCAAGTTACTGACAATTTACAGTAACTGAATATTTCAAAATAATAACTTTATAATCTTGGCAATAAATAAAAGAATAATCAAATAGTTAAAAAAATAAACAGAATTTATTTTCAGTAATACAAATGATGTTTTTTTGGAATGTTTTTTGCATCTATAAATATTAGATAGAGAACATAAGTAGATAATACAAATAAAGAACACACATGATAACAAAGCAACTAAGTAGAGAGGCACAAGTATGCAAACACTAAATATACTTGAAAGTACAACTCCTTCATTTAATGCATTCAATTCATTTAATGCACTAACAAATAGTACTGGCGCCAACAAACATAGTAACTCAAACTTATTAGAACAACTTCAAACTACCCTTGATCTAGATGAATTACTTGAAATTTTTGCCATGGAAGCCGCTCGTTATATAAAGTTTTCAGGCTTATATTTTAAAAATAAAATAGTAAGTAAAACATTGCGTGGCAGTCTTAAAGCAAAATACGAACGTCAGTTTGAGTTAAAATTAAATAATGAATTTATTGGTACTATCAGCTACAACATAAACAAGCCGATTAGTATGCGCCATTACAAAGATTTACAGCGTATCCATCAAATAGTGTTATACCCACTAAAAAACGCATTAAAATACCATCAAGCAATGCAACTTGCCATGCAGGACAGCCTGACAGAATTAGGAAATCGCCGATACTTTGATGAACAACTAAAACGTGCAATGCATAATGCAAATCGTCATCATGCACAAGTTGGTTTAGTGTTAGGTGATTTAAATAAGTTTAAAGCAATAAATGACACTTATGGTCATAACGTTGGAGATCAAGTATTAATACAGTTTGCAGATGTTTTAAGATCTTGTGTGCGTGATTCTGACAGTATCTTTCGTTTTGGTGGTGATGAATTTGCCATTATCATTGAAAATGCTAGCGAATATGCATTAGATATTATTCAAAACCGACTCGATGAGTATCTAAAAAACAATATTCTATTAGCAAAATATCAAGTAGGTTGTAGCTTAGGAACAACCTTTATGAACAGAGCTGATAATGAACACACACTGTTCAAACGAGCTGATCAGGCACTTTATCGTCAAAAAATGAACATGTCCAAACGATTAAGTATTGTATAGTTTTTCTCATTAACTATTTTATATATTTTTCATAAATATAAATAAGCCTTAACGCTTCTTCTTTATTTTTGCGTTATATTTCTTATTACTTGAGCTTGATGCTTGTTTTTTCTTTGTAATGACTTGATTTTTTTCTTGATTAGCACGATAACGGTTTTTACTCGCACGCTTTTCACTACTTTGCTGATGTTCTAACGCTTCATCTTGGTTTAATTCATAACCTGGCACAATAATACGTTCAAATTGACGGCCAATAAGTGCTTCAATATTATCTAGAAAACGCTCATCTTTAGGGCTAACTAAAGATATAGCCATGCCCGACTTGCCAGCTCTCCCCGTACGGCCAACACGATGAACATAATCTTCAGCTAAAAAAGGCAAATGAAAATTAACCACGTAAGCTAAATCTTCAATATCTAAGCCGCGTGCTGCAACATCAGTCGCTACTAATACCCTAACTTTACCCTCACTAAAATCACTTAAAGCCTTATTTCGAGCACCTTGAGTTTTATCTCCATGACAAAGCGCTGCTTTAATGCCGTCTAGTTTTAATTCTTTAGCAAGTATATTAGCGCTTTCTTTAGTGCCCGCAAATACAAGTACTTGTTGCCAGTTATTAACACCAATTAACTCAGACAATAATTCACGCTTTCTCGATTCACTTACCCAATAAACCGACTGTTTTATTTTACCTGATGTTGAATTCTGTTTAGCAACACCCAAGACTTTTGGCGTTGATAGCAATTGATTAGCTAAAGACTTTACTTTATTGGAGTAAGTTGCAGAAAACATCAACGTTTGATGTTTTTGTTTTACTGCCAAGGTAAGTTTTTCAATATCCGCTAAAAAACCCATATCCAACATGCGATCGGCTTCATCTAATACAAGAAACTTTACTTGCGATAAATTTACATTACGCAAATTCAGGTGTTCTAGTAACCGCCCCGGTGTAGCCACCAAAACATCTAGACCTTGCTTTAACAAATTAGTTTGTGATGCCATTTTACCGCCACCATAAACCACACCAATTTTCAAAGGTAAAAATTGGCTGTAATCTGTCATATTTTTAGCCACTTGTGCTGCTAACTCACGTGTTGGAGTAAGCACTAAAGCTTGTATATTTTGCCCACCATTATCAGCAGAAGTGTTTTTTAATGAGATTGTAGCTAATGCATCTAATATTGGTAAACTAAATGCTGCAGTTTTTCCTGTACCTGTTTGTGCACTCGCTAATAAATCAACACCAGAACGAATCATTGGAATAGCTTGTTGTTGAATTGGCGTTAAGTTTTTATAACCACACGCTTTTACCGCTTTTAATAAATTAGCCGATAAACCAATAGCATCAACACTCATATATCACCTAGAAGAACAAAACAAAATTAAGGTGGCGGATTATATACTAAGCCAACCCAAAACACAGTTTTTAATATAAAGGTAGATAAAAAAGCCTCAACAATTATTCACTGTTGAGGCTTTATATTATACTAATTTAGGGATAGTAATTGGGGATTTTTAAGTTTATAAAAGAGCTGACAAGATAGTATTTAATGTTTCGCTAGAGCGCATTGCTTTTTCAGCTTTAGCTTTATCGGCAAAATAATAACCACCAATATCCATCGCTGGGCCTTGTGCATTATTTAGTTCTGCAACAATTTTTTCTTCTTGCTTAGCTAAGGCTTGTGCGACACCTGTAAAACTAGCTTTTAACTCACCATCACTAGTTTGTTTAGCTAAAGCTTTTGCCCAATACATTGCAAGGTAAAAATGGCTACCACGGTTATCTAACTCTCCCACTTTTCGTGAAGGTGATTTATTCTTATCTAAAAATTCACCTGTAGCTTTGTCTAGGGTATCAGCTAAAACCTGTGCTTTCGCATTGCCTGTTGTCACGCTTAAATGCTCCAAAGAAGCAGCTAAGGCTAAAAATTCACCTAATGAATCCCAACGTAAATGGTTTTCTTTTTCGAACTGCTGAACATGTTTAGGAGCACTACCTCCAGCACCCGTTTCAAATAAACCACCACCATTCATTAATGGCACAATAGAAAGCATCTTTGCACTGGTGCCAAGTTCTAAAATTGGAAATAAATCAGTTAAATAATCACGTAGCACGTTACCAGTTACAGAAATGGTATCTTCACCTTTAATAATACGCGCTAAGGAAAATTCACATGCTTCAACAGGGTTAAGAATTTGAATATCTAACCCAGTTGTATCATAATTCGCTAAATAAGCATTAACCTTTTTGATCATTTCTCTATCGTGGGCACGGTTTTCATCTAACCAAAAAACAGCTGGCATACCTGAAGCTTTAGCACGAGTAATGGCTAATTTAACCCAATCCTGAATAGGTAAATCTTTGGCTTGACACATACGCCATAAATCACCTGCTTCAACACTATGTTCAAGTAAAGTGGTACCAAGGGCATCAACAACACGAACAGTACCTACAGCGTCCATAACAAAGGTTTTGTCATGTGAGCCATACTCTTCTGCTTTTTGCGCCATTAAACCAACATTTGGCACTGTCCCCATAGTCGTTGGATCAAGCGCTCCATGTTCTCTACAAAAATCAAACACCGCTTGATAAACACCCGCGTAGCAACGATCTGGAATCATAGCTTTAGTGTCTTTTAATTTACCATCAGGTCCCCACATTTGCCCTGAAGAACGTAACGTTGCAGGCATAGAAGCATCAACAATCACATCACTTGGTACATGCAGGTTAGTAATGCCTTTATCTGAATCAACCATAGCAAGCTCTGGACGATTAGCAAAAACTTTAGCTAAATCCGCTTCTATCTCAGCTTGTTTTGCACTAGGTAAACGTGAAATTTTGCTATAAACATCACCAATACCGTTGTTAGCATCTACACCTAACTGATCAAAAGTTTCAACATGTTTTTCAAAAACATCTGCGTAGAATACTTTAACTGCATAACCGAAAATAACAGGATCGGATACTTTCATCATGGTTGCTTTTAAATGCAAAGATAATAAAACATCTTCTTTCTTTGCATCAATAATCGATTGTTGATAAAACTCAATTAACGCTGACTTAGAAAGTACGGATGAATCAATCACCTCACCTGTTAATAACGCTAAGTTCTCTTTTAAAACTTTAACACTACCATCTTGAGCAACAAATTCAATTCTTGTATTAGTCGCATAATTAACGGTTATAGATTGCTCTGATTCATAAAAATCACCACCAGACATACTAGCAACATGAGACTTTGATTTACTTGACCAAACCCCCATTGAATGAGGGTTTTTTTGGGCATACAGCTTAACTGAAGTAGGAGCACGTCGGTCTGAATTTCCCTCTCTAAGAACAGGGTTTACTGCGCTACCTTTGATTTTGTCATAGGTATATTTAATTGACTTCTCTGCTTCATTATGAGCTTCTTCTGGATAATTTGGTACTTCATATCCCTTAGCTTGTAACTCTTTGATTACTGCATGTAATTGAGGAACAGAAGCACTAATATTAGGAAGCTTAATAATGTTAGCATCTGGACTAGTAACCATGTCGCCTAATTCAGCTAAAGCATCAGCAATGCGTTGCTCTTTGGTTAAATATTTTGGGAAGTTGGCTAAAACACGACCTGCTAAGGAAATGTCGCGCGTTTCAACATTAATACCAGAAGATGCAGTATAGGCTTGGATAATAGGTAGTAAAGAATACGTTGCTAAGGCTGGCGCCTCATCGGTAATAGTATAAATAATTTTTGAGTTATCAGTGCTCATGAGCTTCCTACTTTATTTAACTTGAATTGATTAGCTTATTACCACTTGGTATTGCATTGGCTAATCCTAAATATAATTCATATTTAACATTTATTTTTCGCGCGTTATATTATAATAATTTGCAACATATTAATATAGCTGAGCATAAGCGCTAATTAATCACTCTATGAAAAAAAAGACTAAAATGAACAAAAAAAAAGACAATATCAAAGGCAACACAAGACTTAGCGCTAAGCTAACAAAAAAGGTACGACCAGACAAAAGCAATACTAAAGTAGTACTATTCAATAAGCCTTTTGATGTTCTATGTCAATTCACCGATGAAAAACATGAAGGAAAACAACAACGAAAAACATTAAAAGATTTCATCCCAATTAAAGGCGTTTATGCTGCTGGACGACTCGATAGAGATAGCGAAGGTTTATTACTATTAACTAATGATGGCAAATTGCAACATAAAATAGCGAACCCATCAAAAAAAACTGCCAAAACATATTGGGTGCAAGTAGAAGGCAGCCCCGCTGATAGTGACTTGGAAAAACTGCGCAAGGGTGTAGAGCTTAAAGATGGCATAACGTTACCTGCAAAAATAAACCTAATAAAAAAACCACTTATATGGCCGCGAGTTCCTCCTATTAGAGAGCGAGCCAACATTCCCACAACCTGGCTTGAAATAACTATTACTGAAGGTCGCAATAGACAAGTACGCCGAATGACAGCAAATATTGGCTTTCCAACATTACGCTTAATTCGTTTCTCTATCGGACAATGGACACTAAATGACATTGAAAACGGTACATATAAGATAATTGAATGAGATCATAATCATTGATATTAAACATGACTATTTAATAGAGGCTAGTGCCGTGTTATAATTCTGCGCCTTTTTATCGAGTACACTTAAATTTTAAGAGCAAGAATTTTTCATGTCTATTAAGCTTCAAAATCCGCAAAATAAAACAACTGAACAAACCAAGGTCATTGTTGGTATGTCTGGTGGTGTTGACTCCTCTGTTTCTGCTTATTTATTAAAAGAACAAGGTTATCAAGTTGAAGGCTTGTTCATGAAAAATTGGGAAGAAGATGATACTGATGAATATTGCGCAGCAGCACAAGATTTAGAAGACGCTCAAGCCATTTGTGACAAATTAGAAATAAAATTACATACTATTAATTTCGCTACTGAATATTGGGATAATGTTTTTGAATACTTCTTAGCTGAATATAAAGCAGGCCGCACACCAAACCCTGACATTATGTGCAATAAAGAAATAAAATTTAAAGCCTTTTTAGAATTTGCCTGTGAAGATTTAGGGGCTGATTACATTGCTACAGGTCATTATGTACAACGCCGCTTTACCAATGGACATTGGAGTATGGTACGTGGTTTAGACAACAACAAAGATCAAAGTTACTTTTTGTATACATTAAATGAAAAACAATTATCGCATACTTTATTTCCAGTGGGTCATATTAACAAACCCCAAGTACGCGCTATTGCAGAAAAAGCAGACTTGATCACCCATAATAAAAAAGACAGTACGGGTATTTGTTTTATTGGCGAACGAAAATTCAAAGATTTCTTAGGACAATATTTGCCAGCTCAACCAGGCATTATTGAATCTGCCGAAGGTGAAGCAATCGGTCACCATGACGGCTTGATGTATCACACTTTAGGGCAACGCAAAGGCTTGCGTATTGGCGGCTTAGCTAATGCTTCAGAAGAACCTTGGTATGTAGTAGAAAAAGACTTACTTCGTAATGTACTTATTGTTGGTCAAGGACATAACCACCCTCGTCTATTTTCTAAAGGAGTAATTGCCAACCAATTACATTGGGTTGATCGCCAAGAATTATCAGTACCCATTAAATGCACCGTAAAAACAAGATATCGTCAAAAAGACGTTGCTTGCACCGTAACACCACTAGATAATTCATTTATAGAAGATGAAGGTTCACCTGAATATCAAATTGATTTTGATAAACCTCAAAATTCAGTAACACCTGGGCAATCGGTGGTATTTTACCAAGACGATATTTGTCTTGGTGGTGGTATTATCAATACCCTTATTCGTTAATTTTTTTGTAAAAACACAACCTATTTAAAAAAGTAATTTAAAGTATATATGAACGATCAAACCATAACATTTGCCGCTATTTGCCAAACGGCACACTTTGTACAGCAAGTATCACGTACAGGTAAAATTGATGAAGACGAACTTGCGATTCTACTTAGAAGTATTACACAAACCTCACCAGAAAATACATTAGCTGTATACGGTAATGACTTAGTCAATTTAAAGCAAGGACTTGAACTATTAATAAATCACTTGGGTGATTCATCAGACGTTAGCAACAGTGCTAATACCAAAACAAAGAACGTAAAAGATCCTGAGCTCACACGTTATATTATTAGTTTAATCAATTTAGAACGTAAATTAATTAAACAACCAAAAAAGTTATCTCAACTTGGTGAACGTATTGATGAAAGTAAAAGGCAACTAGAACATTACAACCTAACCAGTGAAACGCTTATTTCCAGTTTTGCCAGTATCTATAGTGATATTATTAGTCCGTTAGGAGCTCGCATTCAAGTTACTGGCGACCCAGAAATATTAAAACAAAATAAAAATCAGCACAAAATTAGAGCATTACTATTAGCTGGAATACGAGCAGCAGTATTATGGCGACAAGTTGGCGGTAAACGAAGAAATATACTATTTAACCGCAAGAAAATAGTAAAAAATGCTCAACAGCTTTTAAACACTATTTAACCTGCTTTTATCGCAATACTTTTAACTAATATTTTGAAACATAAATTTTAACCTAGGAATACATTATGGAACTTTCAGCGTTAACCGCAATATCACCAGTAGATGGCAGATACGGCAGCAAAACAAGTGACTTACGCCCTATATTTAGTGAATTTGGTTTAACCAAATACCGTGTCACTGTTGAAGTACGTTGGTTACAAAAACTAAGCACAACTAAAGCCATTAAAGAAGTTCCCGTCTTTAGCGATGCGGCAAATAAAGCATTAGATAACATAGTAAGTGAATTTAGCGAGCAAGACGCCCTACGTATCAAAAAAATTGAAGCTACCACTAATCATGATGTAAAAGCTGTTGAATATTTCTTAAAAGAAAAAATTGCTGATAACACTGAATTAAATGCCGTGACAGAGTTTATTCATTTTGCCTGCACTTCTGAAGATATTAACAACCTATCGCACGGTTTAATGTTAAAAGAATGTCGTGAACAAGTATTATTACCTGCTATTGATGAAATTCTTGCACAAATTAAAGGTTTAGCTTTTGAGTATAAAACTATTCCTATGATGTGTCGTACTCATGGTCAACCAGCTTCACCTAGTACGTTAGGTAAAGAAATGGCTAATGTTTATATACGTTTACAACGTCAACGTAAGCAAATTTCCGAGGTTGAAATTTTAGGTAAAATAAATGGTGCCGTAGGTAACTACAATGCTCATCTAAGTGCTTATCCTGAGGTTAATTGGCATCAATTTGCTGATGAGTTTGTTAGCTCATTAGGTTTAACTTGGAATGCTTTTACAACACAAATTGAACCGCATGATTACATTGCTGAATTGTTCGATGCTGTAGCGCGTTTCAATACAATATTAATTGACTTTGATCGTGATGTTTGGGGTTATATTGCCCTTGGGCATTTCAAGCAAAAAACAATTGCTGGTGAAATTGGTTCATCAACTATGCCACATAAAGTTAACCCAATTGATTTTGAAAACTCAGAAGGTAACTTAGGTATTGCCAATGCAATATTTAATCACCTTGCTCAGAAATTACCAATTTCTCGCTGGCAACGTGATTTAACCGATTCAACGGTATTACGTAACTTAGGGGTTGGCTTTGGTCATGCTATTATTGCTTACCAATCAACATTAAAAGGCATTAGTAAGTTAGAAGTTAATGAAGCAAATCTTGCTAAAGAACTAGACGGAAACTGGGAAGTATTGGCAGAGCCAGTACAAACAGTTATGCGCCGTTATGGTATTGAAAAGCCATATGAGAAACTTAAAGAATTAACGCGTGGTAAACGTGTTAATGGTGACTCTATGCGTGAATTCATTAATACTCTTGAATTACCAGATACAGTAAAAGCAGAACTATGTTTATTAACACCAGCAAGTTATATTGGTCGTGCTGTATCATTTATTGAAGAATTAGATTAATTATTCAATAAGCCCTACTGTAGGTGTATCATTCCCGTAATCACTTTACCTGCATGGATGCAGGTACTTAGCTTTGATCTTGGAACTATAAAGCTATAGACTCCCGATCAAACACTTCAAGAATGACACAATAGAGACTAGCTGAACAGCTACAGTTTTTTATATCTTGCACTAAAATACAGTGAAGATAATTCAAATAAGGTGAAATAAACGTGATTCGATTGGTAATTATTAGTATTGTATTGCTACTACAAGCGTGTTCAGAAAAATCAGTTGATATAATTGAAAAAAAACCATTGCTTGTACAGTTAACTGCTGTTGCACAATCTAATTTAAATAATAGCTATGAGTTTCCCGCCAAAGTCTCAGCAGTAAAAAATATAGATCTTAAATTTGAAGTTTCTGGTCGTTTGATAGAAGTTAATTTAGTTGAAGGAAGCAAAATACTAAAAGGTCAAATACTCGCTAAAATTGATCCCGCCCCCTTTAAACGCCAAGTAGAGAAAAGTAAAACTCAACATCAAGATGCAATACGAAATTTAGATCGTATTAAAGAAATGTTTGATAAAAATGTCGCTTCGCAATTAGAGCTAGACAATGCACAATCTTCATTTACCATTACTAAAATAGCCCTTGAAAATGCAAAACAAGATTTAAGTTATTGTACAATAAAATCTCCATTTAATGCTGTAATTAGCACACGTTTTATAGAAAACAACAGCTACATTAGAGCAGGAGACACAATTGCTAATTTACAAGACAGATCACAGCTTTACTTCACTTTTGAAGTACCTGAGCGCATTATGACAGCCAATGCAGGCAACAGAAACCTTAAAGCAACAGCCTTTATTATTAATCAAGAAGACAAAGTGTTTGATATTCATTATATTGAAAATGAAACAACCCCAGATCCTATTTCGCAAACCTACGGAGTCACTTTTGCTATTGATGGCAAAGTAACCAATCTATTCTATCCTGGTTCACGAGCTATTGTAAAAGTTAAAAGCCAGCAACACACTAAGCCTGTACTCATTATTCCCATTAATTCCCTAGTAGGTGAAAAATCAAAAGGCTTTTATGTGTGGCGATTTAACCAAGAAAATAGTGAAGTAGAGTCGGTTGTTGTTAATGTTTCTGCATTTATTGATGATCAATTTGCGGTAGTTAGTGGCGTAAATTTAGGCGATAAAATTGTATCTGCCGCAGTAAACCAGATGCGAGCTAATTTAAAGGTAAAAGAATACAAGGCAGAATTCTAAAATGGATATTGCTCGCTATTCCTTAACGAAGCCAATTAATGTTTGGCTAATTAGTTTGTGTTTTATTATTGGTGGTGTCATTGCTTTAGGTAATATAGGTCGCTTAGAAGACCCTGCGTTTACCATTAAACAAGCGGTAATTATGACCTATTACCCTGGTGCTAGTGCTGAAAAGGTTGAAAAAGAAGTTACTGAGCAAATAGAAATAGCGTTACAGCAAATGTGGCAGCTTAATAAAGTAGAATCTGAAAGTAAACCTGGCTTTTCTCGTGTCACTATGGAGGTTAAATCTCATATAGGCGGTCCTTTATTACCACAAATATGGGATGAACTTAGAAAACGACTACGTGATATTCATAGACAATTACCATTAGGCTCTAGTAAACCTATTGTAATTGATGATTTTGGCGATGTTTTTGGCTTGTATTACGCATTAACTGCTCCTGATTTTTCTGCTTATCAAATGCGTGAATTCTCCCGTATTATTCGCCGAGAGCTACTTACCGTTGACGGGGTAGCTAAAGTATCGGTTGGTGGTATTTTAGAAGAACAAATAGTAGCCGAGATAGATACTTACCAAATTGCTGATTTAGGTTTATCATTCCCTGATCTTAAACAAATATTAGCAAGCAATTTAATTCCCTTTGAAGGAGGACGTTTATACATTGGTGACAAACAAATACGTATTCCTGTTGTTGCGGCAACTAACAAAATAGAAGAAATTGAAAATATTACCTTCGTTTTACCTGGTAAAAATGCCTCTATAAAAATAAAAGATATTGCCACATTAAGTTTACAACCTGTTGATATTCCATCTAGTTTAAAGCGTTACAATGGCGAAAGTGCTATCACTTTAAGTATTTCAGCCCAAAATGATATTAATATTGTAGACGTTGGCAAAAGAATTGAAGCTAAGTTAACCGAAGTTTTATCTAACTTTCCTGCTGGTATTAATATTTCACCTATCTATAACCAAGCTAAAATTGTTGAGAAAGCAGTTGATGGTTTTGTACTAAACCTTGAAATGTCAGTTATTGTAGTCACGCTAGCACTTTGCGTATTTATGGGGTGGCGCTCAGGTATTGTTGTTGGTGGCACCTTAATTGTTACCATATTAGGTACCGTATTAATTATGTGGCTATATGGTTTACAGTTAGAAAGAATATCCTTGGGGGCTATGGTTATTGCTATGGGTATGTTGGTAGACAATGCCATTGTTGTTGCCGAGGGCATGATGTTAAGAATGGAAAAAGGTAAATCTGCCATGGAATCAGCAAGCTTTATTGTTAAGCGCACACAATGGCCTTTGCTTGGCGCAACTATTATAGGTATTGCCGCATTTTCAGGGATAGGTTTATCTGATGATTCTACTGGCGAATTTTTGTTTTCTTTATTTGCAGTTGTGTTAATTTCACTCATGCTAAGCTGGATATTAGCGGTATCATTAACACCATTATTAGGCCGATATTTTTATAAAGTTGGTCAACCAAAAAATGAAACTAAAACTCTATCATTTTTTCATCGAGGCTATTTAGTACTATTAAAAAATGCTTTGCATCATCGCACATTTACCGTAGTTTTTTTAATAACAATTACTATTGGCGCTTTCGCAAGCTTTGGCTTAATTAAGCAAGGTTTTTTCTCAGCCTCTAATACGCCTAATTTCTTTATTCATTACTGGGGGGAGCAAGATAGCGACATTCGTGCCACTGAAAAGCATATGAAAGCTGGCGAATCGCTTATATTAGCCACTGATAGCGTTGAGTCACTTACTAGTTTTATTGGGCAAGGTGCTGATCGCTTCACTTTAGTTTACCCCCCAGAAATGCCAAACGAAAGCTATGGTATGTATTTAGTACGTGTTGAAGATGCCAGCGAAATACCTAAGATTTCTAGAGATGTTGTTGAACGGCTTCGTAAACAAACCCCAAACTCTGAATTTTTTGCAGAAATAATACAGTATGGGCCTGGTGGTGGCGCTAAATTACAAGCAAGGTTCTCAGGTAATGATCCTGCTATATTACGCGCGTTAGCAGAGCAAGCAAAGGCTATTTTACTTAATGATGGGGCTATAAGAGATGTACGTGACGATTGGCGTAGCAAAGGCATAGTATTAATACCTGAATATGATGATAATGCTGCAGGTATTGCAGGGGTTTCACGTAATAATTTTAACCAAGCTATACAGTTTTATACCAGTGGTTTAACGCTTGGACAACTTCAAGAAGGCGATTATCTCTACCCTATTGTTGCGAAAAGCAGTATCGACAAGAATAATATAACTACAAAAGGAAATATAAAAAATCAGTTAGCTAACCTAGAAAATGGCTTAGTATGGAGTGCCAGCCAACGTACTTATATCCCCTTTAAACAAGTCAGTGGCAAACTAGCTTTTAATAGTGAAGAAATGCTGATTAATCGTCGAGATCGTGTTAGAACAATTACCGTGATGGCGGAAGGCGGATACAATGAAACAGCTGGGGCAGCATTAAAGCGCGTTAAACCATTAGTAGAAGCGATAAAACTACCTAACGGTTATACCCTTGAGTGGGGCGGTGAATACGAATCATCAGGCGATGCACAGGCGGCACTAGGACAAGGACTGCCATTGGGTTTTTTAGTTATGTTTCTTGTTAGTGTGCTGCTATTTGGTCGAACACGACAACCATTAATTATTTGGTTAATTGTACCTATGGCAATAGTAGGTGTAGTTGCTGGCTTATTGATAGCTGATTTACCCTTTGGCTTTATGTCATTATTAGGTTTTTTGAGCTTATTTGGTATGATGATCAAGAATTCTATTGTTTTACTCGAAGAGATTGACTTACAAATTGATGAAGGAAAAGCTGCTGCAATTGCCATTACTGAAGCAAGTTTAAGCCGTTTAAGACCCGTTTCTTTAGCGGCAATTACCACTATATTAGGGGTAATGCCATTAATTGTTGATCCCTTTTTTGCTGATATGTCCGTCACTATTATGGGAGGTTTAGCATTTGCCACCTTACTCACTTTAGTAGCAGTACCAGTACTTTATAGTATTTTTTACAAAATAAAAGTTACTAAAAAATAACAAAGCAATACGTGTTTATAATACGCGCCTATTGTAGGTCAGCATTTATAGCGTCAGATTGGTAAGTTAAAGTCTAACCTACCAATTTTTAGTAAGCGACGAGAAAATTTATCTGCTCAAATTAAATACCACAGGCATAAGCTAACGCTTTATTTTTTATTGCACTATTAAGTACAGGAACTTTGCTAACAGCGAGTAAACTGGCATTCCTTAAGGTTTTAATTAAGGGTGATGGATGGCTAAAAGCATGGTACAAAACATCCATTGTTGATTGCATTAGTAAGTTATCTTTTCGTCTCATCATTTCATAACGCGCTAAAACATTCTCTTCATGCCAACATTCACCATGAGCAATAGCATTAGAAATAACTGTTTGCAACGCTTTTACATCTTTAAAGCCTAAATTTACGCCTTGGCCTGCCATAGGATTAATTGTGTGGGCAGCATCACCTAACAACAACACTCGATTTTTTTGATAAGTATTAGCATGACGGCGAGTTAATGGGAAAGCACCTTTATCAAGCACTTCTACTCCCCCCAAGCGTTTTGGAAATACAGCTAACACTTCTTGCTGTAATTTTTGATTAGATAATACGGATAATCGTTTAATTTCATCACGTTGATGATACCAAACTAACGATGCATAACCGCCTTGTTCTGATTGTTCTAGAGAGTTTTCAACAGAAACAGAAACAGATGATTTAGATAAAGGCAAAAAGGCTACAGGGCCCGTAGGTAAATATTGTTGCCAAGTAATATCTTGTTGGGGTTGTTGTGTTTTTACATTAATCAACATAGCTGATTGTTGATAATCCCATGAGGTAATGCCTATATTAACTAATTGTCGAACGTGAGAATTCGCACCATCAGCTGCTATCACTAACTTAGCCATCAAACTACTGTTTTCCAAAACTAAGGTCGCTTTATCTGTATTTTGAGATAATGAAATTAATCTTTCAGGGCAAAACACTTCAATATTATTTTGTAAGTTAATTTGTTCCCATAAAGACAACTGTAATAATCTATTTTCAACAATATGCCCTAAATGACTCTGCTCTATATCATTAGCATTAAATTCTGTATAAGCATATTCTTGCTCCCAAACACCTAACCGTTTATAAGAGCAAGCTCGCCATTTCATAACTTGTGACCATGCACTAAGTTGCTCTAATAAATATTGTGAAGCTAAAGATATAGCTGAAACTCGTAAATCAAGCTTTTGTTCTTTTTCAAAGCTTTTAGGCTCATATTGTTCGACTAAGGCTACCGTTAATCCTAACTGAGCCAATGCTAGTGCACTTGCTGCGCCAACCATACCTCCGCCAACAACAACACAATCAAAATTTTTCATATTGCACTAATTTCTCTTCAAAGCTAATAAAAATAATCTTGATAATATTATAGAATAAACTATATTTAACAAGCTCCTATTTAAAATAGTTATGAATTTCAACATTTAATCAATTTACACAGTAAAAAGGAAATATGATGACTGCAGTAAACAAAGAAACATTAATAGTACATGATGACATTAAAATTGTTTATGATATGACGGAAAAACCAAATAGAACCAACTTAAAAGCACATAAAGACAGAGCAGTAATTGCAAACATACGTGCAGATTTAGTTTTGCCAGAAAATAACATTCTTACTGTAGATATAGATTTTAATACCACAAGTGGTTACCATAACAATGCAATAATGGTAATGGACGACTTTGGCGTTGAAATGATCGCTACAGCGTTTGAATCAAAATACTCTAAGGAAGCTGCCAATAAAGTGCGTAAAGCATGGGCGGAAAAACAACATAGTGACTCACCAAGAAAACCAACTTACTTATTGGTACAAAAACCAACCACAACAAAAGGCACTCCACGAGTGTTTGCTGTGTGTGGCGATAGAGTGCATAAAAAAGACACCTCCCCTGAAAGTATTGTTTAGCTATATAAAGCTAACTAAAGCTTTTAGTAAAATAAAATTGTTTAAGCAACTTACCTGGTTGCTTTTTTTATTCTTCTCTTTAAACATTTTAATCTCCCCTGCAGCTTTTGCTAAACATGAAGCCTCTTTTACTAAAACAACTGACATTGTTTCTATCGTGCAAGATAAAAAGGACTTTATTTGGCTTTCAGGGCAAAACGGTTTATATCGTTTTGATGGTGAACAGATAATTAATTTTTCAAAAAAAGAAAAAGGTTGGTCTATCCCATTTAATTGGATACACAACATAACAAAAAAAGATAACCAATTAATTCTCGCTTCGGAAACAAAAGGGTTATGGTTATTTGAGACTGAAACAGGTCAATCTCAACCTATCAACATCAACGCTGAAACAAACACCTTTTACCGCGCAATACATCACAATGATAGCTACTATGCCATTAGCATGGGACCTCAGCACCTTTATCGTTATGACATCACTACAGATAAAACAACATTATTAGCAAAAAACATTGAGAATAATCTGCTATTTGCCAGTGAAAATAGAATTTATTTTAATGATAGAAAGGGTTTATATTACCTCGACAGTAAGCAAGATAGTAATCAAATTCAACAAATTAATGCTGTTAATGAAAACCTTCTTGCAGCAACTAGTATTAAAAATACTGCGGTAGTCGCTAGTAAAAACCATTTATTCACTATCAATGATAATGGTGAGGTTATTCAAAAACAGATTGCTTCTCCTATCACAGCTATAACCTCACATAATAACCATAATGCCATTATATCTGTAAATTTATTAGGAGAAATTGTAACCCGCGAGATTACAACACTTAAACAATTAGGTAACAGCTTTCCTCTAGTTGAAAAATCAAAATATCACACATTACTTCATGATAATTCAGGTGTTTTATGGTTAGGCAACAATAGAGGAGTTCAGCAATTAACTGAAGCTAAAGCAAAGAATCATTCCGTTATTTTTGATACTAGATTCAGTACTATTGAAACAGAAATTTACCAGAATGAACTATATCTTGGCAGTTATGGGAAAGGTGTACACGTTTTTTCGCCTTTTACTCTATCACCTTTAGCTAAACAACAAACACGGTCTATTAATAATATAAATCAAAAATTATCAAACAAAGCCAAAAACATTACTGATTTATTAGCAATAGATGAAAATCTATTCATCGCTACCTTTGATGGTTTATGGCGTTACAATAAAAGTAATAAACAAACAAACAAAATCAGCTTATCTTTTGAAGGTACTAATTTAAGTGATCTGGTGCTGCTTAAATTAAAACATAAGAAAAACTTACTTTATATTGGGAGTGATGAGAAAGGTCTTATCATTTATGACTTAAATAAAGAACAAGTAATTCTACACAGAAACAAGAATGCTGGTTTAAGTTCAGATGAAGTAATTGATATTCTGCCGTTAACTAATGGCGACATTTGGTTAGCAACAGCCTCTAGTATTGATATAGTAAACAGACAAACAAAAACAGTAAAAAATATAATCAAGCAAACAAGTACAAAATTTATGTCTCTTTTAATGGCTGATGGTAAAATTTTTGTCTCAACAAAAGGTGATGGTATACAAGCCTATAATCAACAAGGACAGTTATTAGCTCATTTTGCTAAAGGCATAAACTTTGGTCATATGTCTCTTATAGATGGGTATATATTAGCTTCTGCGAAACCAGGGCTTTATAAGGTTAATCCAAATAATTATCAAGTTTCGATGGTCACTAATACGGGTGATTTTTCTTTTACCGATAATGCTTTTCTTTTTCATGATGTATTATTCATAGCCAACAGCACAGGTGTATTACAATTACCCAGAACAACTGCCCCCGCTTTTCATCCCAAAGTTTATATCAGTAAAACTACCGTTTCAGGTAAATCTTATTTATTAAATAAAGCCATCAATATTGACAGTGGTAACGATGTGATTACGCTAGATTTAGCCAGTTTAGATTACAGGCCAGGTGTAGAGAAGCAATACCGTTACACCTTAAATGGTAATAAGTGGCATCAAATAAATGGTAATCAATTAACGCTAACAGGCTTAGCTTCAGGTGATTATCATATTGAAATAATGGCAACTAATAGCTTAAGCCAATGGAGTGATTATAAAGCTTACACTAATATTACTGTTGCCTTTCCTTGGTATTGGACACCACAAATACGTTTGATCTATGGGGTAAGCTTATTCGGTATTATTTTTCTAAGCTCTTGGCTTCTTTATTTACGAAGTAAATCTATTCGACACGTTCACAATATTTTACAAAATGACATTAACAATTGTGGCAAAATCAACCTTCAGGTTAAGCGTAATGTAGCTGCTGCTCTTGCATTTATTACCGAAAGCGAAATAAGTAAAGGCACGCGATTACTACAACAATGTGTTAATGATCTCAATGAACAACAAGAACTTCTTGAGCCAAATTCATTAAACGGCAATAAGTTAAATGAAGCCATTCCTTTTTTAGCCGAATATCTAGAAAAAAAATACCAAGTAAAATTATCATATCAGTTTGAACTCACCGAAAAAGAACTTACTTATGAACTTCAGGTCGATCTTTATCGTGTTATATATGAAGCAATAACTTCCGCGATACTCAGTGATAGCGGTCGTAATTTTAAAGTTGTACTACAAAAATTTAAAAATAAAATTTGGCTTAATATCAGTGATGACAGCCAAAGTTTTATACATTTTAATAGCAAAGTAAACTTTAATATCTCTATGTATTATATCCGTCAAATAGCGAGTAAACATAAAGGTTCAATTAATACTTTTAATGAGCAAGGTAATGCTAGTCAACTTGTTTTAAGTCTACCAATCATGCACTAAAACTAATTTCACATAAAACAACGAGTAGTAAGCTCGAAATTCTGATGCATTTAATATAAAATACGCCTCCTTTTATCGACACCTCAGTTAAAACTAAACTTAAGCTAGAGGTATCAAAAGTCGATTTCAATAATTAAGCGAATACGTAAGAGTAAAATAAATGAGTAAAAAGCTATATATCAAAACTTGGGGCTGTCAAATGAACGAGTATGACTCGCAAAAAATGGCCGAACTATTAGACTCAACTCATGGTTTTGAATTGGCACAAGAAGCTGAAGACGCTGATGTGATTTTACTCAACACTTGCTCTATTCGCGAAAAAGCCCAAGAGAAAGTGTTTCATCAACTTGGACGTTGGAAAAAATTAAAGGACAACAAACCTGATTTAGTTATTGGTGTTGGTGGTTGTGTAGCGTCACAAGAAGGTAAAGCTATTCGTCAACGAGCGCCATTTGTTGATATGGTTTTTGGCCCGCAAACACTGCACCGTTTACCTGAAATGTTAAACCAATTACAACGAAGTGCTAGCCCAATTGTTGATGTTAGCTTCCCTGAAATTGAAAAGTTTGACCGTTTACCTGAACCTGTAGCAGATGGACCAAGCGCTTTTGTTTCAATTATGGAGGGTTGTAGCAAATATTGTACTTTTTGCGTTGTTCCTTATACACGCGGCGAAGAAGTTAGTCGTCCTCTTGATGATGTGTTATATGAAATAGCACAACTTGCCGAACAAAACGTTCGCGAAGTTAATTTACTTGGTCAAAATGTTAATGCCTATCGAGGTGAAATGCATGATGGCAGTATTTGTCGCTTTGCTGATTTAGTTCGTTTAGTGGCAACTATTGATGGAATAGATCGTATTCGATACACCACTTCTCATCCTGTAGAATTTACTGATGATATTATCGAAGCATATGGGGAAGTACCTGAATTAGTAAACCATTTGCACCTACCGGTACAAAGTGGCTGTGATAGAATTTTAACGCAAATGAAACGTGGCCATACCGCGATAGAATACAAATCGCAAATTCGCAAATTGAAAAAGGTTCGCCCTGATCTTTCCATGTCTTCTGACTTTATCATCGGTTTCCCTGGGGAAAGTGATGATGATTTTATGGATACGATGAATTTAATTGAAGCCGTTAACTTTGATTTAAGTTTCAGCTTTATTTATAGTGCACGCCCTGGTACACCTGCAGCTGATTTACCAGATGATATTAGTGATGAAACTAAGAAACAGCGCTTACAAATATTACAGAACCAGATAACACAACAAGCCTTGCGTATTGCCAGACAAATGCTTAACACTGAACAACGAATTTTAGTTGAAGGACCATCAAAGAAAAATCCAATGGAATTACGTGGGAAAACTGAAAATAACCGCACCGTTAACTTTGTTGCTCCGCACTCAGTGATAGGTCAATTTGTTGATGTTAAAATTACCGATGTTTATGCTAATTCATTACGAGGTGACTTAATTCGCCAAGAAAGCGAAATGGGACTGCGCATAGTGCATTCACCTGCAGATATATTAGCGAATAATCATCATAAAACATCAAAGTCAGTGATAAACAATATTGACGATTTAGGTGTTGGCACATATATACCCAAGTGACCTTAAGTGCATATAAACAATTTACGTTAAATGGAAAAAATTTTGATCGATAAATCAAGAGAAAAAACAGGTAAGCAAGAAAGTCATCAATTAACCTTAGATCCTGTTGATAACGAACGCCAAGCTAATTTATGTGGCCCAATGGATGATCACCTAAAAACTATTGAACGTCGTTTAGGGGTAAAAATTAGTTATCGTGGCAATCAATTTAAAGTAATAGGTAAAGAATCTAATTGTATTGCTGTTATCTCTTTATTAAAAGATCTATACCTAGAAGCAGCCCCAGTAAAAGGGCAAAGCAAAAATATCACAGATGAAATGGTACATATTGCTATTCTTGAAGCAAATATTTTAGAGCAAAATGATTCAAATGAACCGCTAGCTAACCCAAAAGAAACCGCTGAATTAGGTGCTAACTATGAAAAAATGATTACCATTAAAACTAAGCGTGGTGTAATAAAACCACGTAATGGTAATCAACAATCTTACGTACAAAATATAATTACCAATGATATTAGCTTTGGGGTAGGCGTAGCAGGTACAGGTAAAACTTATCTTGCTGTAGCCTGTGCTGTTGATGCACTAGAACGCCAAGAAGTTCGTAGAATATTATTGACCCGGCCAGCTGTTGAAGCAGGTGAAAAGTTAGGTTTCTTACCTGGTGATTTATCACAAAAAATAGACCCTTACTTAAGGCCTCTTTATGATGCTTTATTTGAAATGCTAGGTTTTGAACGCGTTGAAAAGCTTATAGAGCGCAATGCTATTGAAATTGCGCCATTAGCTTATATGCGTGGTAGAACTTTAAATGATGCTTTTATTATTTTAGATGAAAGTCAAAACACAACGGTTGAACAAATGAAAATGTTCTTAACTCGTATTGGCTTTAACTCTAGAGCCGTCATTACTGGTGATATAACTCAAGTTGATTTACCTCGTCATCAAACCTCAGGTTTGCGTCATACTATTGAAGTTTTACAAAATATTAAAGGAATTAGCTTTGATTTTTTCGAAGCAAAAGATGTTGTTCGTCACCCTGTTGTGGCTAGAGTTGTTGAAGCATATGAATCTCATGAGAAAAAATTAAGCAAGCAAAAGCAACTAAAAGAAACTGGTCATATAGATAAACAAAGAACTTCAAAATAATGAAACACATTGTTGATATACAAAATGTTTGCGACGCAAAAAAACTGCCACCTGTTGAATTTTTTCAACAATGGGTTGATGCTGCTTTAACAGCAATAACTGAACAAACATTTGAATTAACTATTCGTTTAGTTAACGCCACTGAAAGCCAGCAACTTAACAAACAATATAGGCAAAAAGATAAACCAACTAATGTTCTATCTTTTCCTTTTGAAGTACCCGAAGGTATTGAACTTAATTTATTGGGTGATTTAGTCATTTGCACACAAGTTGTTGAACAAGAAGCTAAAGCTCAAAATAAAGAATTATTTGATCATTGGGCACATATGGTAATACATGGGTGCTTGCATTTAGTAGGATATGATCATATAAACGATGCTGATGCGAATGAAATGGAAGCGATAGAAATCAAAATTTTAGCTAAACTCGCAATTTCAAATCCATATGATATATAATTAAACAGAGACTGTTAAATAAGCACAATTAAAATAATAGGAAATTATAAAGCTCCATGAGCGATGACAACTCCCACCCGAGTACCAACTCAAGCAAAAAATCACTTTTGAATAGAATTATTCAAATATTTCGTCCTGAGCCAAAAAACAAAAATGATCTGGTTGATGTATTAACTGATGCCCAAAGTCGTGAACTAATCAATCCAGAAACCAAACTAATGATTGAAGGAGTATTAGAAGTATCAGAAATGCGTGTGCGCGATATTATGATCCCCCGCTCACAAATGGTTACCATTGATAGAAATCAAAGCCTTGATGAATTTTTACCGATAATTTTAGAATCTGGTCACTCTCGTTTTCCTGTAGTAAATGAAGATATAGACCATGTTGATGGTATTTTATTAGCCAAAGACCTACTCGCTTATGGTTTTAATTCCTTTGACTTAAATACGAATGAAAATGAATTAAGTTTAACTGAAATTATCCGTCCTGCTATTATTGTTCCAGAAAGTAAAAAAGTAGAGCCATTATTAAAAGAGTTTCGCTCTAATCGTTATCATATGGCATTGGTTGCTGATGAATATGGTGGTATTTCAGGGGTTATCACGATTGAAGATATTCTTGAACAAATTGTTGGTGAAATTGAAGATGAAACCGATGAGGACATTGAAGAAGACATCAAGGTACTTGCTGGCAATGTATACTTAGTTAGAGCATTAACTGAGCTTGAAGACTTTAATGATTATTTCAACAGTGAATTTGACGAAAAATCAGTAGACACTATTTCAGGTATAATTTTACAAAAATTACACCATATGCCACAAAAAGGAGAACAAGTTACTATTGGGCACTTTGACTTTAAGGTTATTGCTACAGACACAAGATGCATGCAAATGTTACAAGTTACCGTTGCTAAGAATCATAAAGTTAATGGTAAAACAAGTGACTAAACTAGGTAATAGGTTAGGTTATAAGTTAGGTAAGAAAGAATACTGGCTCTGCTTTTTCGCAGGATTAAGCTTGGTTTTTGCTTATGCCCCTTTTTCACAATGGTACTTAGCGCTATTACTTCCTGCAATTGCTTTTGATAAAATACAAAAACAAGCACCAAAAAAATCAGCCAAACTCATAGGGGTATTCGCCTTTGGCTGGTTTGCTAGTGGTATTAGTTGGGTTCATGTCAGCATTGACCAATTTGGTGGTTTACCATTAATTTTTTCTTTAAGTTTAATGTTACTGCTTTGTATTTATTTAGCACTATTCCCTGCCCTTGCTGCCTATTTAACAGCACGCTTTTCTGCACAACAGCAACTTAATTTATGGTTACTACCGTCTTTTTGGCTCATTAGTGAATATTTGCGTAGTGTTGTTCTTACTGGTTTTCCATGGTTATCATTAGGTTACAGCCAAATAGACAGTCCGTTAGCCAACTTTGCTCCTGTTATAGGCGAAGTAGGCATCACTGCATTAGTCATCTTCATAAATATTTGTTTGGTGAAAATTGCCAATGCGATAAAGCTACAGAGCTATAAAAATATCAAAGTTCCTATCGTACTGGTGCTTGTACTTAGTATACTCAGTTTTACTTTTTCACAAGTTACTTGGGTAAAAGCAAGTGGAGAAACAACAAAAGTTGCCCTAGTTCAGGGCAACATAGCACAATCTATAAAGTGGGCGCCAGAGCAAGAATGGCCAACTATGCTCAAATTTTTAGATCTTACCCGAGTGAATTTCGATGCTGATATTATCATATGGCCTGAATCGGCCATTCCAGCAATGGAGCCTGCGGTACAAGATTATTTAGCTACAGTAAATGGCTCTGCTCTTTTGAATGATAGCGCAATCATAACAGGAATTATTAATTATAATTTCGAAAGTAAAGAGTATTTCAATAGTTTAATTACTTTAGGTAAAAAACAAACAGGAAGTGAACAAGGGTACTACTATAATCACAGTAATCGTTATTCAAAAAATCATTTATTACCTATTGGTGAATTTGTGCCTTTCCAAGAATGGCTACGCCCAATAGCACCTTTATTTAATTTACCTCAATCGTCCTTTGCTAGGGGCTCATATATACAACAAAACTTAATCGCGAAAGATTTACATTTGCTGCCGTTATTGTGTTTTGAAATAGCCTTTCCTCACCAACTAGCCGCAAATTTAACTAAAGAAACAGATATACTATTAACCGTTAGTAATGATGCATGGTTTGGTGACTCTCACGGACCGCACCAGCATATGGAAATGGCTCGTATGCGAGCATTAGAGTTTGGTAGGCCTTTATTACGTTCAACGAATAATGGTATTACCGCGGTTGTAGACCACCACGGAAATTTTATTGCTCGTATTCCACAGTTTGAAGAGAATGTACTAAAAGCTAAAGTGCCATTAGTTATAGGTGAAACACTTTATAGCCAATGGCCAAGATTAATTTTATTGCTAATGATTTTAGTGCCAATAATGATCATTAATATGCTTAAATACAAATAACTTTTAAATGCAAGTAGCTTTCAAGCTAAATAATTTAAGCACAAATACTTTCGTTAAAAAATAAGCCCTGCTACTCATTCTGTTTTGGATGTAAACTAACTTTATTGCGACCATTTTCTTTAGCACTATAAAGCGCGGCATCAGCACATTCAATCCAAGCTTCATAATTTTTAATGCTTGGTTCAACTTCTGCCACACCTAAACTAATAGTGTATTTAAGCTCAATATCATTATACTTAACGACTGCTGCCTCTACTTCTCTACGTAAACGTTCCGCAAAAACATAAGCATTCTTAAGTGGCGTATCAGCAAGTAGAATAGTAAACTCTTCACCGCCATAACGCCCTGAAACATCAGTTTCACGAATATGTTCACGAATTAACGCTGAAATATGACGAATAACTTCATCACCTACCATGTGCCCATAAGTATCATTAACATTTTTAAAATGGTCAATATCTAGCATAACTAATGAGCTTGAATGCTGGCTACGAGCCCAACGCTTATATTCTGCTTGTAAACAGTTTTCCCAATGAGTACGGTTAAATAAACCCGTTAATCCATCAGTTTGGCTCAAAATAGCTAACTCCTTATTAGCTTCTTCTAAACTCATTTTATGCATGGCATTATCAGTTACATCGTAAACAAGTAAACATAAATGAGTAACCTCGCCCGTTGAAGAAAGTAAGGGTATAAAAGTAGTGTTTTGATACATGTAATCAGCACTACCTGTAACAGGGCGGTAGCTATCAAATTGAAACAAATAAGGTCTTTGTTCCCAAATAGTAAAAGCTTTGTTCTTTAATAAAAACACTGACTCTGCTTTGCGCTCAAACCAGTCTTTAGGTATTTCCTCAAAAAGATCAAATATTACTTTATCTTTTACTTCTCTTGGGAAATAGCCACTATGGTTCTCCATAAAGCCATTAAATATTTGAATCTTATATTCTTTATCTAAAACGACTAAACCAACATCAATATTATGAAGCATTTCCATTAACCAATGTAATTCTTTTAATTGTGATGTTTCTAACGACATGCCTAATTCCACTCTATATGGTCTAAATTATTTCAATATTCATATTTAAGTACAAATATAACTTAAAAATTACTCTAACAAATAAGCAAGTTTGTTATTTAATGTTTGCATTGATTTTTCTGTAAACAACAATAACAAATCACATTTAACGGGATAGTTTTCAATACGATAGCTAATTTCAATTGCTAATGTTTTTTTCCATTTACTCGCATTATTTGCAATCAATTCTGATATTTTTCTATGCTGACCTAAAACGACAGGATGGCCTTGGCTAAAATCGATATCGAGTTGCTCTGAAATACCTTTTAAACATGCACCAATTAATACATTAGCTAAATCCATTAATAACTCTAATTCGGTACCTTCATCCTCGTTATACTGATAATTCATTAAAGAGGCAATATCTTTAAAGCTTGAATCATTTAGTATAAGTAAAGCCTCTCCTGAAATACCTGCACTAATGAAACCTTGGCAAATACCTGATGTGCTTTCGTTTGCCTCAACATATTTAAGTGCCATTCTTAATTCACTAACTTCAATAAAGTTAACATTAGGTATGGGAAGCTCTACAAATACATCGAGCAAACGCGCTAATAAATCGCCTGCTCTCCCCATAGCTACATTAGCAATTTCTTGATAACAATCACGTAAGTCTGACGATAAAGTAAGCAGTTCACTACTTTTAGCCGCAGGCACTTCAACAGGGATAACTTTTAGAGGTGCTGGTTTGACGACTTTCTGGTTATTATTTTCAATAACAGATTCTAAAATGGCACTTGAAGAAGGTTCAACAACAGAGTCAACTCCTTGCTCATCTTTCGAAAATACACCATATGATAGCAAAACTTCAGTTAATTTCTCTTTACTCACTGGCTTTTTAATAAAATCTAAAGCCCCTAAACTCGTTACTCGTTTGTGAGCTTCTGGTTGAATATCACCTGAAACTACAATGGTTAATGTGGGTAAGTCTTGCTCTAAAATAGCTTCAAGCACTTGATAACCATCCATTTCTGGCATATTCAAATCAAGTAATAGCACATCACCTTTCCCTGCCTTTATTGCCTCCACACCTTCAACACCATTGGTTGCAAAACTTAACTCAACATCCCAACCATCAGGCAATGAACGAGCAAGTTGCTTGCGCGCCATATTTGAATCATCACAAATTAGTAGCTTAGTTGACATATAGAGCATGACCTTGGGTTAAAGTAAAGTTTCATAATAAGAAAGATTTTAATTTAACTGCGAACGCTAGTTTTTCACAGTATAGTATTAACAATAGGTTATTCTTAATTAACTATACAGAATTTATTAAAAAACTAATATTAGAAACAGTTAAAACTTTGTTAAAAATAGTACAGAAATTAAAGAATAAAAACGGTAAACTAATTTTTTATTCTAATTATCCCAACTAATGATGAAATTATCTACACTACACAAATTTTTATTTGCATTATTCTTTATAAATTTAACCTTAATATTCAATGTGCAAGCATTTAATCACGACAACCTAGCTCAAACTCAAAACTTAGTTAAAGCCAATGACAAGTATGTAACATTACTTGGAACACAAGTAGCTATCGACGAACAAGCGCCTAATTTCAAAGTTGTTGATAAAAACTTTTCGCCTGTACAACTATCAGATTTTAAAGAACAAACAATTTTAATTTCAGTTGTTCCAAGTCTCGATACTGGTGTTTGTTCTTTACAAACTAAACGTTTTAATGAAGAGGCAGCAAAGTTACCCAAAAACATCACTCTGTTAACCATTAGTAATGATTTACCTTTTGCTCAAAAGCGTTTCTGCAAAGTTGAAAATGTTGATCAAATAAAAGTATTATCTGACTCTGTTTGGCGTAATTTTGGTGAAAACTATGGCTTAATCATAAAAGATATGGGTTTGTTAACACGGGCAATTTTTATTATTGATAGTCAAGGAAAAGTAAAGTACAAAGAATTAGTAGCTAATATTTCACAACACCCCGATTACGCAAGTGCGTTAAAAGCAGTAAAAGATATTGCTCCTGTGCTTGTTATTGAAAGTAAAGAAGATAAAAACAATAAAATTGAAGATATAATACCAACTAAAAAATAAATCCTTAAAATTCAACAAAATAAGATTGCTTTTAATTTACCCCTTGAAAAACAAAACCTCAGTCCCATCTTTATTAATGTAGTCGCCATAAGGGGCTACATTAATTTTAAATAGCGTTGAAAAAAACTATTTAAAGAAACTCATTGCCTGTTCGTTAATGCCTATATTTAGGTAAGAAAGGCAGCATTATTTTATCAATACGTATCGCTTAACTTATCTATATAGCACATTGTAAAAATACTTTTATGCAACCTAGTTGGTAGAAGTTGTGAAATATATAAATCAGAAGCACATCTGCTTATTGTTTAAAATAATATTATTATTGCTAATTATTAGGATATTTTATTATGCGTACATCTACAGATTTCAGTCCACTTTATCGTTCATTTATCGGTTTTGATCACTTAGCTGGTTTAATTGACAAGGCTTCTCAAACAGAAAAACAATCGTCATATCCTCCATACAACGTAGAGCTTCTAGCCGAAGACAAATACAGAATTACCATGGCTGTGGCGGGTTTTAGTGAACAAGATATTGATATAGAGTCAAAAGATAATAGTTTAATTATCATTGGCACTAAAGCAGTAAGTACCGGTGTCGATAAAAATTCTCAAGAAAATAAAACACCTCGTAAATTTTTACATCAAGGCATTGCTGAACGCAACTTTGAAAGAAAATTCCAATTAGGAGAGCATGTAAAAGTAATCGGCGCTTTTATGAAAGATGGCTTGTTGCACGTTGATTTGCAAAGAGAAATACCTGAAGCCTTAAAGCCTAGAAAAATAGCAATTAACGGTAAAAGCTTACTACACGAAAATTAAGCTCCAATAGTTTTACCATAAGCTCCATATTTCCCTTTTTATTTGTTTTTTTGCCCAGTTATTTCATTGACTGGGCTTTTTTGTTTTAGATCTGTTTCATTAAGTAAGTGAATCTGTTTTTACTTGCTTGGGTAAAAACAGCATGATCAATGTAGCAAGTAATGCAGAGACACTAGCGGTTAAAAATGCAGTACTAGCACCTAAACCATCAAACCAAAGTGCACCTGCAATATAAGCACCAATGGCCCCCCCTACCCCATAAACACCGCCTAAATATACTGCTTGCCCTCTTGATTGCTGACAAGGTGTAAAGTGACTACTAATAAAAAGCATAGAAGCACTATGAAAAAGTGCAAAACTTGCGGCATGTATTAATTGCGTAAATGCCAACAGCCAAATTGATTCTGCAAATAACGCCACTAATAACCAACGAAAAGCAGTTACCGCTAAACTAAAAGTTAATAATGCTTTTAATGAAAAATACTTAAAGAAACTGCTTGCAAAAATAAAGACTAAAATTTCGGCCACAACACCTAATGAAATGAGTAAACCTACAGCAAAACCAGGGTAAGCTAAGTCACGTAAAAACAAAGCAAAAAAACCATAATAAGGGCCAAAGCTAATTTGTAATAACACACCTGCAACAAAAAATATAATAAACCTAGGCGTGAATAACTTATCTTTTATTGCCAATGCTTGTAATTGAACTTTACTTACTACACGTTGAGTTTTAATTGTCATTGTTGATAGCAATAAGCACAGTAAAATAATGCAGCCCATGAATACAAAAGCATGAGTAAATGATGTAGGAGATAATGAAAACGCTTGCGCATTAGATAAGCTAAGCTGTTCATAATACTCCATTACTTGTCCTACAAATATGGCTAAAACAATAAAGCCAACACTTCCCCACAAGCGAATTCTGGCATATATTTTACTACTACGTCGAACTGAGTTTAAGGTTAACACTTCAAGTTGAGGCAGAATTGCTGTCCAGAAAAGGCTAAATAAAGCTAAAGACAAACTAATTGGCCAATAACTATCTAGCCAAAACAACAACATAAAGCTTAATAAAGCGAATAATGCGCCAAGACGAATAATAAATAATTGTTGACCTGTT